>NZ_JBIALD010000002.1:301037-499564 GCF_042873115.1 Streptomyces sp. NPDC005017
GGGCCCCCCCCGCGGGGGGCCCCGCCCCCCCCCCCCCCCCCGGGGGGGCCCCCCCCCCGGCCCCCCGCGCCCCCCCCCCCCCCGCCCCGGCCCCGCACCCCCACAAACCGCAGGCGCCCCCGCCGACAAGCCGCCGCAGGCACCGGCACCGACACCGACACCGACACCGACACCGACCACCGTCAATGCCGCCGCACCGTAGCCGACCGCCGCAACCGGCTGATCACCGCCCGGAGTTCAGCCCCCCGCAACAGGATCGCGTCTCCCTCCGAGACCTCCACATCCCCCGCCCCCGCCCCCTCCCACAACGCCAGCGCCTCGTCCCGATGCCCGAACACGGTCC
Organism: Streptomyces sp. NPDC005017; assembly: GCF_042873115.1. Lineage (NCBI taxonomy): Bacteria > Bacillati > Actinomycetota > Actinomycetes > Kitasatosporales > Streptomycetaceae > Streptomyces > Streptomyces sp. NPDC005017. Next base: position 301,381 of record NZ_JBIALD010000002.1, read on the forward strand.
GCGGCGCCAGCACACCGCCGCCACCGCCCTCCGGCTCCTCGCCGAACACCCGCACCGGGTGGAAGTCGTCCCACGCCTCCCACCCAGGGTCCCCGTCCCGCACGAACCGCACCCACGCCCCGTGCATCGCCTCCGCCAACTCCCCCGGCGCCCCCTCCCCCGCCAGTTTCACCGCGTCCCGAGCGTCCCCCGTGTCGAACACGAACCCCAGCTCCAGAGCGTGACACGCCCCGAGGTCCGGCAGCCGAGAGGGCCAGGCGAACTCGTAGACGTACGACGAACCGGCCCGGGCCCCCGCCAGCCGGGACAACGGCACCCGCAGCAGCCGGTCGGTCACCATCTGCCCGACGACCTCGGCCGTCCCCGCCTCCGGGAGCAGCTCCCGGTAGCCGCGGGTCACCTCCGGCCCGCACCGGCACCGGGCCCGCGCCCCGGCGAGCGCGACCGAGCCGAGCCGGTCGACCCGCTCCAGCAGCCCGCCGGGCACCAGCCACAGCCGGTACTCGTCCCGGGTCCACCCCACCATCAGCTCGGCGCCCACCGCGACCGACCCGTCGACCAGCGCCTCGAGCGGATCGCGTGGCACGAGGTCCCCGTCGACGACGATCCCGAAGGCGGGCCCGCCCAGCACGGGACTGCTGAGCCGCCCGGCCTCCCCCTGGATGCGGAGCAGCAGCGCCCGGTCGACCTGAGCGAAGGCCTCGGCCGTGGCGGGCACCTTCAGCCGGGCGGCCATCCGCCGCACCATCCGCCGTACCTTGTCGCGTTCGCTGGCCTCGGGCGACCCGCTCTGGAGGACGGCCCGCCGGAACAGCCCCTGGGCCTGGGGGGCGGCGATGAGCGCCCCGATGCTGATGGCGCCGGCGGACTGCCCGGCGAGGGTCACCCGCCCGGGGTCGCCGCCGAAGGCCGCGACGGTGTGGTGGACCCACCGGAGCGCGGCGAGCTGATCGCGCAGCCCGGCGTTGGCGGGGGCGTCGGGGAACAGGCCGTAGCCCTCGACACCGAGGCGGTAGTTGACGGAGACGACGACCACGCCGTCCCGGGCGAAGGCCCGACCGTCGTACACGGGCACCGCGGAGGACCCGCGGGTCAGCGCGCCGCCGTGCAGCCATACAAGGACGGGCAGCCGGGCGCCGGGACCGGGTTCGGGGGTCCAGACGTTCAGGTTGAGGCAGTCCTCACCGCCCACCACGGGGTCGGACAGGTACTGCGCGAAGGCCTCGGAGTAGGGCGGTTTCGGCGCGGTGGGCCCGAAGGCGCCCGCGTCCCGTACCCCGGCCCAGGCCTCGGGCGGCTCCGGCGGCCGGAACCGGCGGGCCCCGAACGGCGGAGCGGCGTAGGGAACGCCCCGGAAGACGGCGACGCCGTTGTCGTACCGGCCGCGCACGGCGCCGTAGGGCGTCATCACCACGGGTTGCGCCTGGTCCGCTCTCATGCGCCCACCAGCCCTTCGCGAGGCTCGTCAACATCAGAGCATCACATCGCCCACGCCTATTCCGTGGGGCGATTAGCCCACTGGAGGTAATCCCGCGACCACCGGGACCACACACACCTCGAACACGAGGCAAACCGGAGGGTCGCCGGAAAGTCCCAGGCAGGGCCCGCATATCCTGCTCGGTCGCAGCCCGACGACCGTATTGGAGAGGCCCACCCGATGAAGATCCGTTCGGCCCCCGTCCCGACCAGGGGCCGGGCGCTGGCCGCCGCCCTGGCCACCCTCGCGTTCGCGACCTGTCTGGCGGGGATTCCGTCCGCCGCGCAGGGCGGCGAGGCGGCAGGTGCCGACGAACTGCCGCTCGGCACCGGCCCGCTGCCGGAGACCCGGACCTCCCGGCAGCTCGCCGACGGGATCACCCAGGTGTCGATCGAGCGGGGACAGACGTCGGCGGAGGACTTCTGGACCGTCACGATCGGCGTGGGCACGAACGAGCAGGAGGTCGCCGACCTGGAGGCCGCGGTCCGCGCGGCGGGTTACGAGCCGCGGCGGGACGCGACGGCCGGCCCCGACCCCCGGGGCCCGCTCGACCGGCCGCTGGGCTGGATGGTGCGGGTCGGCCGGTTCACGGACCGGGCCGAGGCCGACACGGCCAGGACGGAGATGGCGGCCGCCGGCCTGACCGGGAGCGTGCAGTACACCGGCGAGGACGGGCACGGGACGACCGGCCCGTGGTCCCTGGACGTGCTGGTGATCGACCCCACCCGGTTCACGGGCCGGATGCGTTCGGAGCTGTCGAACGGGATCGTGCCGGGCCGCGAGACCACGAGCGAGACGGCGCGGCGCACCGGAGCGCTCGCCGCGGTGAACGGCGGCTTCTTCGTCATCGGCAGCGACCGCACGACGCCGGGCCCGTGGCTGGCCGGCACGGACGGGGACCTCGCGGGCATCTCCGTGGTCGGCGGTGACCTCGTCTCGGAGGCGGTGAACGGCCGGCCCGCGCTGGTTCTCCCGAGCGAGTCCGGGAAGCGGGCGGCTGTGCGGCGGCTCAGCACGAGGATCACGCTTCACACGGCGACCGGCACGGCACGGCTGGTGACCGGCCTCAACCGTCAGGCGGGGCTGATCGTGAACTGCGGGGGCGTCGGGACGGCCACTCCGTTCACCCGCCCCGCGCACGACTACACCTGCGGCAATCTCAACGAACTGATCGTCGTCACGCCGAAGTTCGGCACGAGCGCGCCGGAGGGACCCGGCTTCCAGGCCACGCTGGACGCCGCCGGGAAGGTGACCGCGGTACGGTCCGTGCGCGGCGGTGCCGTGCCCGCGGGGGGCATGGTCGTCCAGGGGACCGGCAGCGGGGCCGACTGGCTGCGCGCCCAGGCGCGGGTCGGGGCGCTGCTGACGCTGCGGAGGTCGGTGGCGGACGTGGACACCGGGTCGGGGGTGGCGCTGACGTCGAGGACGTCGGTGATCAACGGCGGCCCGCTGCTGCTGCGGAACGGCCAGGTGGTCCTCGACCCGGTGCGGGACGGCTGGAGCCCCGAGGACATCCAGGGCGCGGACCGCGCCGCCCTGTACAACGGCTGGTACCTCCAGCGCGCCCCGCGCACCGCGGCCGGGGTCACCGCGAACGGGCGGATCGTCCTGCTCACGGTGGACGGCCGCCGCCCCGGCCACAGCGTGGGCATGACGATCGCCGAGACGGCGGAGGTCATGCGCAGCCTCGGCGCGGTGAACGCCCTCAACCTCGACGGCGGCGGTTCGACGGCGATGGTGGTGAACGGTGAACTCCAGGGCCTCCCCAGCGACCGCACGGGCGAACGCCCCGACGGAGACGCGCTGGTGGTCCTGGCGCGCTGAGGACGCGCCCCGCTTCGGTGCCGGCACCACGACCGCAACCGGCACCGAGGCGCCGACCCCACTCACCACCCCCTCCCGAGGCGCACACAACAAGCCATACGCACCCGTTCAGTCGTCCGGGTGCGTAGCCTCGGCCCCGATGAACACGATTCCCGCACAGCTCGACCACCTCGTCCTCGCGACGCCCGATCTGGCGGGCACCGTCGCCGACTTCGCCCGCCGCACCGGCGTGACACCCGCCCCCGGCGGCGTGCACGTCGGGCTGGGCACCCGCAACCACCTGGTTTCACTGGGCGGTTCGGCCTACCTGGAGATCATCGGCCCCGACCCCGAGCAGTCGGGACACGAAGGTCCACGCGCGTTCGCCGTCGACGTGCTGCCGGTGCCGCGTACGGTCACCTGGGCGATCCGCCCGGCCGATCTGGACGCCACGATCGCCACCGCCCGCGCGCGCGGCTACGACCCCGGCCCCGCGCACGCCATGAGCCGCCGCACGCCCGACGGCACCCTGCTGAGCTGGCGGCTCACGGACGGCGCCGACGCGCACCCGTCGGGCCTGGTCCCGTTCCTGATCGACTGGGGCGACTCGCCCCACCCCGCGGCGTCCGGGCTGCCGGTGACGCCGCTGCTCGGGCTCACCGCCACCACCCCCGACCCCGGCGCACTACGCCCGCCGCTGGCCGCGCTGGACGTCGAACTCCCGCTGTCCGAGGGCCCGGTGGGCATGAGGTTCACGGTCGACACACCCCGCGGACCGGTCACCTTCGACTGAATCAGGCACCCGAACCCCACAGGCCGGTACGCCCGCCCACCCGGATGTCCGATTCCTTCAAGACACCCGCACCCCACCCCGCCTACCGTCGACGCATGAGCCCACGATTCGACGCCATCGGCCTGATCGTCTCCGACATGACCGCCGCCGTCCCGTTCTACCGCCGCCTCGGCTTCGACTTCCCCGACGGCTCCGAACAGCAGCCGCACGCGGAGGCCCGACTGCCCGGCGGCGCGCGGCTGATGCTGGACACCGAGGGGACAGTGCGGTCCTTCCACCCGGGCTGGCGGCCCCCCACCGGAGGGCACCGCAGCGCGCTGGCCCTGCGCTGCGACGGCCCCGCCGAGGTCGACGCCGTGTACGAGGAGCTGACCGGCGCCGGGTACCACGGCGAGCTGAAGCCCTGGGACGCCGAGTGGGGCCAGCGGTACGCCGTCGTGCACGACCCCGACGGCAACGCGGTGGACCTCTTCGCCCCGGCCGAAGCGCCCTCAGCGGAGTAGCCGCCCCGGCGTGGTTCCGGTCAACTCCCTTATCTCACGGGTGAGATGCGCCTGGTCGGCGTACCCCGCACGCGCGGCGGTCTCGGCCAGGGCGAGACCGGTACGGGACAGTCCCAGGACCCGCTGGAGGCGCAGGATGCGCCCGAGGGTCTTGGGGCCGTACCCGAACGCGGTCAGCGACCGCCGGTACAACTGCCTTTCCCCCAAGCCGAGTTCGCCCGCGACGTCGGCCACCGGCCGGCCCGCGTCGAGCGCCCGGACGACCCGCCCGAGCAGCGGGTCGCCGAGTTCGGCCTCGTCCGCGAGCCGCAGGGCCACGTCCTCCAGCCCGCGCGCCGGATCACCGGCGGCGGCCACGCGCGCCGCGAGCAGCCGAACCTCGGAGGCGGGCCGCAGATCGGCCAACTCCACCCGCCGGTCGCGCAGTTCGTGCGCTGGTACGCCGAGCAGGGCGGGCCCGTCCCCGGGCCGGAAGCGGACTCCGGCCCAGGCGCCGCCCTCCGCGTCGGTGACGTACGCCCGGGTGTCGGGCCCGGCGACCAGCAGCTGTCCCTGGTGCCACAGCAGGTCCATGCATCCGTCGGGCAGAACGCGTCCGCCGCCGGGCCCGGGGCCGGTGCGCCACACCACGGCCCCGGCCACCCGGGACGGCCGCTCCGCGTAAGGGCGCGTCATGCCCGTACACCGCCCACATCCTCACGCCCCCGGACCCGGTGCTCCTGAGGGCTCACCCCGTACACCCGCTTGAACGCCCCCGACAGCGCGAAGGCGCTGCCGTACCCGACGCGCCGGGCGATGGCCTCCAGGGTGTCGCCGGTGTCCCGCAGCGCGTCGGCCGCGAGGGCCAGCCGCCAGGCGGTGAGGTAGCTCATCGGCGGCTCCCCGACGAGTTCGCCGAACCTGCGCGCGAGGGCGGCGCGCGAGACCCCGGCCTTCGCGGCCAGAGCGGCGACCGTCCACGGGTGCGCGGGATCGTCCTGGATCAGCCGCAGCACCCGTCCCACCACCGGGTCGGCCATCGCCCGGTACCACGCGGGCGTCTCCGCCTCGGGCCGGGAGAACCAGGCCCGCAGCGCGGCGATGACCAGCAGGTCCAGCAGCCGGTCGAGGACGACCTCCTGCCCGGGTTCGTCGCGGACGATCTCCTCCGTCAGCAGGGGCGTGAGCGGGCAGTCCCAGGTGTCGGAGGTCAGCGTGAGCAGCGGCGGCAGCGCGTCCAGCAGGCGTCCGCCGACCTCACCGGGCCACAGATAGGTGCCGATGAGCACCACGGTCCCGCCGTCCAGGGTGTCGCCCCAGGTCCGTACGCCGAGGTCCATGGAGCCGTTGAGCGGTCGCCCGTCGGGGTAGCTGCACTCGCCGCCGGGCAGGATCAGGGCCTGCGGGGCGGTGCCGGGGTCGTCGGCGCAGGTGTAGGGGTCGGGACCGCGGGCGATGGCGAGGTCGCCGGCGCGCAGCAGCGTCTTCCCGCCGGCGTCGGGCAGGACCCAGGCGTCGCCGCGGACGACCAGCATCACGGTGAGCGGTGCCCGGTCCTCCACCCGCACGCTCCACGGCGGGTCGAAGCACGCCCGGATCATGAAGGCGCCGCGGGCCCGGGGCCCTTCCAGCAGACCGGCGAGAGCGTCCATGGGAGCCAGCGTAGACGCGCGCTTATGGGAATGAGCCGTTCGGCGATGGGCCCGCGCCCGGTACGGCAGTTGACTGAGGTCATGACTCAGCACACACAGAACATGACCGTGGTGGTGACGGGGGCCTCGGGGCGTACCGGGAGCAGGGTGGCCGTGGCGGCGAAGGCCGCGGGGCTGACGGTCCGGACGGCCTCACGGGCGGACGGGTTCGACTGGAGCGACCGGTCGACGTGGGCGCCGACGCTGCGCGGCGCGGACGCCGTCTACCTGGTCCACCCCACCGACGTGGGCTCGCCGCAGGCCACGGAGGAGGTGGGCGCGCTGGCCCGCGAGGCGGTCGGGCTCGGCGTACGGCGGCTGGTGCTGCTGTCGGCGCGCGGCGAGGAGCAGGCACTGCCGACGGAGGAGGCGGTCCGGACGTCGGGGGCGGACTGGACCGTCGTACGGGCGGCGTGGTTCATGCAGAACTTCAGCGAGGGCCTGCTGGCGGACGGCATCCGGGGGGCCGGTGAGCTGGTGTTCCCGGGCGGTGAGGTGCGGGAGCCGTTCATCGACGCGCAGGACATCGCGGAGGTGGTGGTGGCGGCGCTGACCTCGGGCGACCGGTACGCGGGGCGGGAGATCGAGGTGTCGGGGCCGCGGCTGCTGACCTTCGGGGACGCGATGGCGGAGGTGTCCCGGGCGGCCGGGCGCGAGCTGCCGTACCGGGCGGTTCCGGCGCGGGCCTTCGGGGAGATGCTCATGGAGTTCGGTACGCCCGCCGAGGAGGCCGGTTTCCTGGTCGAGCTGTTCGAGACGTTGCTCGACGGGCGCAACGCCCACCTCTCGGACGGTGTCGAGCAGGTCCTCGGCCGCGCGCCGCGCGACTTCGCGGACTTCGTACGGGAGTCCGCGGGGGCCTGGAAGGCCTGAGCCGGTCCCGGAGGGCGGTGGGCGGGCCCACCCGCCCACCACCGGGCAGGCGGCCCAGCCCACCGCGGTCCCGGAGGGCGGTGGGCGGGCCACCCCGCCCACCGTCCCCGGCCGGTCACGTCTCGGGCGGCCGAGCCCCCGTACCGCCCCGCCGGTCACTTCTCCGGCGGCGTCTCCCCGTTCGTCTGCCCCGTCCCCGGCTTCCCCGTACTCTTCGCGTGCGCGCGAAAACGCGCGGTCACGTCCTCGTGGGGCAGGAAGCGGGACCACCGCTCCGGGAACTCGGACGGCATGTCCGGGTCGTCGGGGTCGGTCTCGTCGCGGTGGGCGGCGGCGCGGGCGACGTACTCGGCGACCTGCTGCTCCCGCAGCCGCTCGTTGGCCTCACGCGCGGCGGCGGTCGCGGCGGCCGGCCAGACCCGGTCGATGGCGGCGTTGACCGCGGCGCCGACCAGGACGGCGAAGGCGGAGACGCCGATCCACAGCATCACGGCGACGGCGGCGGCCAGCGAGCCGTAGATGGTGGCGCCCTCGACCGTGTTGGTGAGGTAGATCCGCAGCAGGAAGCTGCCCAGCACCCACATGCCGAGGGCGAACAGCGCGCCGGGCACGTCCTCGATCCACGGGGAGCGCACAGGCACGGAGACGTGGTAGAGCGTGGTCAGGAAGATGATGGACAGCACGATGACGACCGGCCAGTAGAGCGCCTGGACGAGTGTCGTGGACCAGGGCAGGACCCGTAGCACCGCGTCCGGCCCCGCCACCATCAGCGGCAGCGCGACCGAGCCGATCAGCAGGGCCACGAGGAACAGCACGAAGGCCAGCAGCCGGGTCCTGACGATGCCGCGGACGCCGTCGAGGCCGTACATCACGGTGATGGTGTCGATGAAGACGTTGACCGCGCGGGAGCCGGACCACAGGGCGAACAGGAAGCCTATGGAGATGATGTCCGGGCGGCCGCCCTTCATCACGTCGTCCAGGATCGGCCGGGCGATCTGCTGCACTCCCTTTTCGGACAGAACCGTGCGGGAGGCCTCCAGGAGGTTGGTCTCCAGGCTGGTGATGGTGTCGGTGCCGGTCCAGAAGTCGACGTAGCCGAGCATGCCGATCAGGCTGAGCAGCAGCGGCGGCACGGAGAGCAGGGTGAAGAACGCGGCCTCGGCGGCGAGCCCGAGGATGCGGTACTCGATGCACGAATTGACGGTGTCCTTCAGCAGCAGCCAGGCGGTCCTGCGCTTGGAGACGTTCCGGTAGAGCGCACGCGCGCGGTGGAGACGGCCGGAGGGCCCGCTCCCGGGGGTTTCACTTGCTGGCTGCACGACCCAACGGTATCCGCCGTGGCGCGGTGCACTCACCCTGGTCGGGCGGTGGACCGGGTCCCGCTCGTGCCCCCTCCGCCGCGCCGGGGTAGGTTCCGGTTCATGGCACGCAGCACCCACACCGTGACCAACCAGCCGCCCCCGCTCACCGGCTACGACGTCTTCGGCACCGACCAGGTGCTCGTGGAGGCGGTCGAACGGCATCTGGCCCCGGATCTGCTCACGGAGGCGACGGGCGACCTGTCGCTGCTCGGGCGCACCTCCGGCTCGGCCCAGGTGCAGGAGTGGGGGGCGCAGGCGAACGAGTATCCGCCACGGCTGCGCACCCACGACCGCTACGGCCGGCGGCTCGACGAGGTCGACTTCCATCCGGCCTGGCACCGGCTGCTCGGCAAGGGCGTGGCGGCGGGACTGACGTCGGCCTGGAACCGGCCGGGCGGGCATGTGCGGCGGGCGGCGTCGTTCGTGGTGTGGACGCAGGTCGAGGCCGGGAACCTGTGCCCCCTGTCGATGACCCACGCGGCCGTCCCGGCGCTGCGCACCGATCCGGAGCTGGCCGCCGAGTGGGAGCCGCTGCTGACGTCCGTCCTGTACGACCGTGATCTGCGGCCCGCGCGGCTGAAGGCGGGCGCGCTGTTCGGGATGGGCATGACGGAGAAGCAGGGCGGCAGCGACGTCCGCGCGAACCAGACGGCCGCGCGGCCGCTCGCGGAGGACGGGACGTACGAGCTGACCGGGCACAAGTGGTTCTGCTCGGCCCCGATGTCGGACGGCTTCCTGGTGCTGGCGCAGGCCCCGGACGGGCTCACCTGTTTCCTGGTGCCGCGGGTACTGGCGGACGGCTCGCGGAACGTGTTCCGCATCCAGCGGCTGAAGGACAAGCTGGGCAACCGGTCGAACGCCTCCGCCGAGGTCGAGTTCGACGGCACCTGGGCGCGCCGGGTCGGCGCGGAGGGGCGCGGGGTGCGCAGCATCATCGGCATGGTGGCGGCGACCCGGCTGGACTGTGTGCTGGGCTCGGCGGGCCTGATGCGGCAGGCGGTCGCGCAGGCCGTGCACCACTGCGCGCACCGGGAGGCGTTCGGCGGGAAGCTCGTCGACAAGCCGCTGATGCGCAATGTGCTGGCCGATCTCGCGCTGGAGTCGGAGGCGGCGACGACGCTCGCGCTGCGGCTGGCGGCGGCGTACGACGACGGCGGTGAGCAGGAGCGGGCGTTCCTGCGCCTCGCGGTGCCCGCGGCCAAGTACTGGGTGACCAAGCGCTGTGCGCCGCTGGTGGTGGAGGCGGCGGAGTGCCTGGGCGGCAACGGGTACGTCGAGGAGTCGGGGATGCCCCGGCTGGTGCGGGAGTCGCCGCTGAACTCGGTCTGGGAGGGCGCCGGGAACGTCCAGGCGCTGGATGTGCTGCGTGCGCTGCGGCGGGAGCCGGCGGCGCTGAACGCGTTCCTCCAGGAGGTCGGGCGGGCGCGCGGGGCGGATCACCGGCTGGACGCGGCGATCAAGGCGCTGCTGACGGAGCTGGCGGACCTGGAGGGCGTCGAGGCGAGGGCGCGGCGGCTGGTGGAGCGGCTGGCGCTGGTGCTGCAGGGGGCGCTGCTGGTGCGGTACGCGCCGCCCGCGGTGGCCGACGCGTTCTGCGCGGCGCGGCTGGGCGGGGACGGGGGCGCGGCGTTCGGCACGCTGCCGCACACGCTGGATCTGGCCTCGATCGTGGAGCGGGCCCGGCCGGAACTGTGACCTGGGGCCGTCCCGTGCCGCCTGTGGGGGTGTCCGCGCCCTGCCGCCGGGGGTGGTGCTGCGCCGACACGGCACCACCCCCGCACGACTGGCCCCTGAGCAGGCCATGGACGCCGCACGGGCGACGTCGCTCAAGTTTCAACCACCGTACTGCTGTTCACCAGGGTTGCAGAGGGTTGCAACTTCGCGCGGCGATGACCGGACTTCGCCCTTCCGTCCGGAACGGGCGGCAGTATGGACGAACCCGCCGGTACCCGGCCGGAAACCGTCGGCCTGAGGGCTTGACATCCGGTCGCCGCACAGCATTTCCCGGGAGGATCCCGTGGCGAACCCGCCGATGAACGTGACGCAGTTGGCCGCCTTCGACACGGCGCACGCGGCACGGATGCTCAGCGCGGTGCGCGAGGCGACGCTCTCCGGACAGCGGGCGCCCCTCGCGCCCCGGCCGGTGATCGAGGACTCCTGGGGGCGCATGCTGCGCGGCGGGGTCGATCCCGACCACGACTTCCGCTCGGGCCTGCTCACCCCGGACGAGGTGCGCCGCCGCCGGGAGGAGTCGCCGCTGCTCCCGGTGCTGCCGGTGCTGCGGGAGGGCCTGCTGTCGGTCGCGGACGCGGCGCGGCACATCATGGTCGTCGCCGACGCGGACGCCCGGGTGCTGTGGCGGGAGGGCAGCGTGCCGGTGCTGCGCAGGGCGGACAGTCTGGGGTTCGAGATCGGCGCGGACTGGCGCGAGCACGTGGTCGGCACCAACGGGGTGGGCACGCCCGCGGTGGTACGGCGGCCCGTGCAGGTGTTCGCCTCCGAGCACTTCGTGCGCTCGCACGCCACCTGGACCTGCGCGGGGGCCCCGATCACCGATCCGCGCGACGGCCGGCTGATCGGCGTGGTCGATGTGAGCGGGCCGCTGGAGACGATGCACCCGGCCACGCTCGCCTGGGTCGACGCGGTGGCCAAACTCGCCGAGGCCCGGCTGCGGGAGCTGCATCTGACCTCCCTGGAGCGGTTGCGGGCGGTGGCGGCCCCGGTGCTGGCGCGGGTCGGCGGACGCGCGCTGGTGATGGACCGGGACGGCTGGACGGCCGCGGTCACCGGTGTGCCGTACACGAGCCGTACCGCGCTGCCCAAGTCCCTGTCGGCGGGGCGGCGGTGGCTGCCCGGACTCGGAACGTGCTCGCTGGAGCCGCTGGCCGGGGGCTGGCTGGTGCGGGCCGCGGCGGACGGGCCGCAGCAGCCGCGCGCGGGCACCCGGATCGTGCTCGACCTGACGCAGCCCCGGCGCTGGTCGGTGGCGGTGTCCGGCGGGGCGGGCGAGTGGTGCCGGGAACTGAGCCCGCGGCACGCGGAGTTGCTCTTCCTGCTGGCCAGACGGCCGGCCGGGCGCAGCGCCGCGGGGCTGGCCGAGGACCTGTTCGGCGACGGCGGGCGCACGGTGACGGTGAGGGCGGAGATGTCCAGGGTCCGGCGGTATCTCGAGGGATTCCTGGAACACCGGCCGTATCGTTTCTGCGAGGACCTGGACGTGGAGGTCCTCCTCCCCGACGACCCGGACGACCTGCTGCCGCACTCCAGCGCGCCCGCGGTACGGGCGGCACGGCGGGCCTCGCCCTGAGGGGGAAGCGAGCCGTGCGGCGGGCGCGGCAGGGGCGCCCCGCTCGTGCGGAACCCGGCAACCCGGTCCGGCCCCGGGTGACTTCCTCCACCGATTTGTCGGGTCCTCGTCCACCCGCCCGCCCCGCTGCCGTAGAGTCGCCTGAGGCCGTCTCTGCTGTTTCCTGATCAACGTACGGATCACCAGGCGCAGTTGACCCGGCCCGCGCGAGCCTGGAGAGGGAGCTCATGAAGCATCGCGGCAGACACCGCCGGCGCAAACGGGGCAGGGCGCTGCGCGCGTTCCTGACCGGGACCGCGCTCGCGCTGACCGGCGCCGCGACCATGATCAGCGTCTCCCAGGCGACCGTCGACGAGAACCCCGGCCCGCTGACGGCCGCCGCCGACGCGTCCGGCCGGCTGACCGAGGACCTCCTCCCGTCCCGCACCCTGGACCGGCTGACCCGCGAGATGGGCCGCCCCGTCGGCATAGGCGCCCTGCTCGCCCGCACCGACCACCGCCTGCGCCCGGCCGCCGCGTGCACCACCGCCGAGCGCGCCGCGCTGCCGGTCGCCCCGGCCACCACCCGTGCCCACTGCTGGGACCCCGCCGACACCGGCGGCCACCGCCCGGGGGCGGTCACCACCTCCGCGGACGCGGACGACGACGGCGCCTGGGGCACCCACCGGGTGGTCCTCGCCGGCTGGTCCACGGCGGGCGCGGACGCGCACGACGGGACGGGCGCCGGCAGCGGGACGGCCGCCGGGAACGCCGCGGGGGCCCCCGCCCGGTCCACGCGCCCGGTGCTCGCCCGCGTCTCCTTCGTCGACGCCGACCCGTCCCACCGCCCGGCCTACACCTCGGCCCTCCTCGTCGTACCGGTGGACGACGGACGCGACTACCGGCCGCTCGCCTCCGACCTGTCCGGCATGGTCTGGTACGAGGACAAGCTCCTCGTCACCGCCGACCACGCCGTCTACGTCTACGACATGCACCGCATCCTGCGCACGACCGTGTCGGCCCCCTCGGCCGGCCGGGTGCCCGGCGGCTGGTCGGCGTACGGGATGCGGTACGTCCTGCCCGCCGTCGGCGCCTACCGGCTCGCCCCCGGCGCGCCCGGCCCCGGTACCCTCTCGCTGGACCGCAGCACGGCACCCGACAGCCTGGTGCTGACCCAGCGCACGGCCGGGGACGGCGGGGACGGCACCCTGCTGCGGCGCTACGCCTTCAGCACCGACCCGGACCGTTCCGGCCTCCTCGCCACGGATGCCGCGGATGCCACGGGCACCACAGGCGCCGCCCCGGCCGCCCGGAACCAGGCCGACCCCGTCGAGACCCTGCGCACTGAGGCCACGGACGTGCGCGGCGTGCTGGCGCACCGCTCGGGCTGGTACGTCAGCCGGGCCAGCGAGGGCGGCCCCGGCTCGCTGTGGCGCCAGGACACCGAGGGCGCCCGCGTCACCGGGTGCGGCACCGACCGCGCCTCCCACTGCTGGAGCGCCTCGACCGCCTCCCTCTCGTACGGGGAGCGGACCGGCGAGGTGTGGACGCAGTCGGGACGCATGCTGTTCGCGCTGCCGCTGCGCGAGATCGACCGGGCGCTCGACTGACGGCCGCGGCGGCGCCCCCGGCGGCCGCACCGCGTCCGTGCGGCCGCACCGTCGACGGCGCCCCGACGGCCGCACTCCGGACGCGATCGACAGATGTCCGGAAGGGATGATTCCCTGACGGACATGAGCAACGTCGTCGTGACCACCTGGTCCCTGGAGCAGACAGCGCCCACCGATCTCCTGCCGGCCGCCGCGCCGGAGGGTGACGTGCGGATCGTGCGCGCCGAGCTTCCCTCGCCCGAGTTCAGCCGCTTCCTGTACGCCTCCGTCGGCGGGGACATCCTGTGGACCGACCGGCTCGGCTGGACGTACGCGCGCTGGCGGGAGCACCTGGACCGGCCCGGCGCGGAGACCTGGGTCGCCTACGAGCGGGGCACGCCCGCCGGGTACGTGGAGCTGAGCCCGCAGGACGACGGGGTCGTGGAGATCGAGTACTTCGGGCTGATCGCGGCCTTCCGCGGCCGGCGCATCGGCGGTCACCTGCTGTCGGTGGGCACCGCCCGCGCCTGGGACCTCGCGGAGCGCTGGCCCGAGCGCACCCCGACCAAGCGGGTCTGGCTGCACACCTGCAGCAAGGACGGCGAGTTCGCGATGGACAACTACCAGCGCCGGGGCTTCAAGCTGTTCGACACCAAGGTCGAGGAGGAGGCGCTGCGGCCCACGCCCGGCCCCTGGCCCGGCGCATACCCTGCCTGACCTGCATCGACAAGCCCGTCCGCCGACGGTGTGACCGATGACACCCTTGTCCCACATAGCGGGACAAGGGTGTCCACATTTTGGACGAAGCTGGACTGTGTCCAGATCTCCGTGACACGCTTCCGTCATGTCTGGAACTGGAATTGCCTTGGTGAGTCGGCGGCACGTCGACCTCGGCCGCATGTCCAGCGCCATCTGTCCGGTGAGCTGACACCACCAGCACAGCCGCGTTCCCCGCTTCCAGATTTCCCGGTGTTTCCTGCGCGACGATGCGCGGGTATGCCTCCGTGCGCCCGTAGGCGCAGGTCAGAGCCGCTCCCCCGGTCCCGAAGGACGTAACAACCATGGCCGCGAACCCGCAGAACCCCGCTGCCGCGACTCCCCGCCGCAAGGTGAGCCGTCACCGTGGCGAGGGTCAGTGGGCCGCGGGGCACTTCACCCCGCTCAACGGCAACGAGCAGTTCAAGAAGGACGACGACGGTCTCAATGTGCGGACACGCATTGAGACGATCTACTCCAAGCGCGGCTTCGACTCGATCGACCCCAACGACCTGCGCGGCCGGATGCGCTGGTGGGGTCTGTACACCCAGCGCAAGCCCGGGATCGACGGCGGCAAGACCGCGATCCTGGAGCCGGAGGAGCTGGACGACGAGTACTTCATGCTGCGCGTCCGCATCGACGGCGGCCGGCTGACCACCGGGCAGCTGCGGGTGATCGGCGAGATCTCGCAGGAGTTCGCCCGCGGCACCGCGGACATCACGGACCGGCAGAACGTCCAGTACCACTGGATCCGCATCGAGGACGTGCCCGAGATCTGGAACCGCCTGGAGGCGGTCGGCCTGTCCACCACCGAGGCGTGCGGCGACACCCCGCGTGTGATCATCGGCTCCCCGGTCGCGGGCATCGCCGCCGACGAGATCATCGACGGCAGCCCCGCCATCGAGGAGATCCAGCGCCGGATCATCGGCAACAAGGCCTTCTCGAACCTGCCCCGCAAGTTCAAGTCCGCGATCTCCGGCTCGCCGCTGCTCGACGTCGCGCACGAGATCAACGACGTGGCGTTCGTGGGCGTGAACCACCCCGAGCACGGCCCCGGCTTCGACGTGTGGGTCGGCGGCGGCCTGTCCACCAACCCCAAGATCGGCGTCCGGCTCGGCGCCTGGGTGCCGCTGGACGAGGTCCCGGACGTCTACGAGGGCGTCATCTCGATCTTCCGCGACCACGGCTACCGCCGGCTCCGTACCCGCGCCCGCCTGAAGTTCCTGGTCGCCGACTGGGGCCCGGAGAGGTTCCGCGAGGTCCTGGAGACCGAGTACCTGAAGCGGGCGCTCGTCGACGGTCCCGCGCCCGAGGAGCCGGTCGCCCGCTGGCGCGACCACATCGGTGTGCACCGGCAGAACGACGGCCGCTACTACGTCGGTTTCGCCCCGCGCGTCGGCCGTGTCGACGGCACCACGCTCACCAAGATCGCCGACCTGGCGGAGGCGCACGGCTCGGGCCGGGTGCGCACCACGGTCGAGCAGAAGATGATCGTCCTCGATGTCGAGGAGGGGCAGGTCGAGTCGCTGGTCGAGTCGCTGGAGGCGCTGGACCTCACCGCGAAGCCCTCCCCCTTCCGGCGCGGCACGATGGCCTGCACCGGCATCGAGTACTGCAAGCTCGCGATCGTCGAGACCAAGGCGCGCGGCGCCGCGCTGATCGACGAACTGGAGCGCCGCATCCCCGACTTCGACGAGCCGATCACCATCAACCTCAACGGCTGCCCGAACGCCTGCGCCCGTATCCAGGTCGCGGACATCGGTCTCAAGGGCCAGCTGGTCCTGGACGAGCGCGGCGAGCAGGTCGAGGGCTACCAGGTGCACCTGGGCGGCGCGCTCGGACTGGAGGCCGGGTTCGGCCGCAAGGTGCGCGGTCTGAAGGTCACCTCGGAGGAACTGCCCGACTACGTCGAGCGGGTGCTCAAGCGGTTCGAGGCCGAGCGCGAGGACGGCGAGCGGTTCGCGGCCTGGGCCGCGCGCGCCTCCGAGGAGGCCCTGTCGTGAGCGAGCGCGCCGCCCCCTTCTACTGCCCCTACTGCGGCGACGAGGACCTGCGTCCGAACGAGCAGGGCCACGGCGCCTGGGAATGCGCGGCATGCAACCGCGCATTCCAGTTGAAGTTCCTCGGGCTGCTGACCCGGGGGCTTCAGCCCAACTCGAGCGGAGGGGACGAGTCATGACGACGGCTCAGGAAGTGCGCACGGCGGACGAGTTGAAGGTGATCGCCGAACGGGCGGGCCGCGAGCTGGAGGACGCCTCCGCGCTGGAGATCCTCCAGTGGGCGGTGGACACCTTCGGCAAGCGGTTCTGCGTGACCTCCTCCATGGAGGACGCGGTGGTCGCGCACCTGGCCTCGCGGGCGATGCCCGGAGTGGACGTCGTGTTCCTCGACACCGGCTACCACTTCGAGGAGACCATCGGCACCCGTGACGCGGTCGAGGCCGTGATGGACGTCAACGTCATCACGCTCACCCCGCGGCAGACGGTCGCCGAGCAGGACGCCGAGTACGGCCCGAAGCTGCACGACCGCGACCCCGACCTGTGCTGCAGGCTCCGCAAGGTGCGGCCCCTGGAGGAGGGCCTCGGCGGCTACCAGGCCTGGGCGACCGGCCTGCGCCGCGACGAGTCCCCCACCCGGGCGAACACCCCGGTCGTCGGCTGGGACGACAAGCGGCAGAAGGTCAAGATCTCGCCGATCGCCCGCTGGACCCAGGACGACGTGGACGCCTACGTCGCCGAGCACGGCGTCCTCACCAACCCGCTGCTGACGGACGGTTACGCCTCCGTCGGCTGTGCGCCCTGCACCCGCAGGGTGCTGGAGGGCGAGGACGCGCGGGCCGGGCGCTGGGCGGGCCGCGGCAAGACCGAGTGCGGACTGCACGCATGACGAGCCCTCAGACCCCCGAGACCCAGGAGAAGCACGTGACGACCGGAGCCACCGTCTGGCTCACGGGTCTGCCGAGCGCCGGCAAGACCACCATCGCGTACGAGCTGGCCGACCGGCTGCGCGAGGAGGGCCACCGCGTCGAGGTCCTCGACGGCGACGAGATCCGCGAGTTCGTCTCCGCGGGCCTCGGCTTCAGCCGCGAGGACCGGCACACCAACGTCCAGCGCATCGGCTTCGTCGCCGAACTCCTCGCCCGCAACGGCGTCCTGGTCCTCGTCCCCGTCATCGCCCCCTACGCCGACAGCCGCGACGCCGTGCGCAAGCGCCACGAGGCGAACTCGACGGCGTACGTCGAGGTGCATGTGGCCACCCCGGTCGACGTGTGCAGCGTGCGGGACGTGAAGGGTCTCTACGCCAAGCAGGCCGCGGGCGAACTGACCGGGCTCACCGGGGTCGACGACCCGTACGAGGAGCCCGAGACGCCCGATCTGCGGATCGAGTCCCAGAACCAGACCGTGCAGGAGTCCGCGGCGTCGGTGTACGCCCTGCTCACCGAAAGGAGCCTGGCGTGACCACCGTTGCCACCCTCCACGAGGACACGGACACCCCGTACGCCCTCTCCCACCTGGACGCCCTGGAGTCCGAGGCCGTCCACATCTTCCGCGAGGTGGCGGGCGAGTTCGAGAAGCCGGTGATCCTGTTCTCCGGCGGCAAGGACTCGATCGTCATGCTGCACCTCGCGCTGAAGGCGTTCGCCCCGGCGCCGGTGCCCTTCACGCTGCTGCACGTGGACACCGGGCACAACTTCCCCGAGGTCATCGAGTACCGGGACCGCGCGGTCGCCGCGCACAACCTGCGGCTGCACGTGGCCTCGGTGCAGGACTACATCGACCGCGGTGTCCTCAAGGAGCGCCCGGACGGCACCCGCAACCCGCTCCAGACGCTGCCGCTGACGGAGAAGATCCAGGCGGAGAGGTTCGACGCGGTCTTCGGCGGCGGCCGCCGCGACGAGGAGAAGGCCCGCGCCAAGGAGCGGGTGTTCTCGCTGCGCGACGAGTTCTCCCAGTGGGACCCGCGCCGCCAGCGCCCCGAGCTGTGGAACCTGTACAACGGCCGGCACGCCCCGGGCGAGCATGTGCGCGTCTTCCCGCTGTCCAACTGGACCGAGCTGGACGTGTGGCAGTACATCGACCGCGAGGGCATCGAGCTGCCGGAGATCTACTTCGCGCACGAGCGGGACGTGTTCCGGCGCAACGGGATGTGGCTGACCGCGGGCGAGTGGGGCGGGCCGAAGGACGGCGAGACCGTCGAGAGGCGCCTGATCCGCTACCGCACGGTCGGCGACATGTCCTGCACCGGTGCCGTCGACTCCGACGCCACCACGCTGGACGCCGTGATCAACGAGATCGCCGCCTCCCGGCTCACCGAGCGGGGCGCGACGCGTGCCGACGACAAGCTCTCCGAGGCCGCGATGGAAGACCGCAAGCGCGAGGGGTACTTCTAGCCATGAGCACCACCACGACCGAGGACCTCTCGGCCACCACCCTGCTGCGGTTCGCCACCGCCGGCTCCGTCGACGACGGCAAGTCCACCCTGGTGGGCCGGCTGCTGCACGACTCCAAGTCGGTCCTCGCCGACCAGCTGGAGGCCGTTGAGCACGCCTCGCGCAACCGCGGCCAGGAGGCCCCCGACCTCGCGCTGCTCACCGACGGCCTGCGCGCCGAGCGCGAGCAGGGCATCACCATCGACGTGGCCTACCGCTACTTCGCCACGCCCCGGCGCCGGTTCATCCTCGCCGACACCCCCGGGCATGTGCAGTACACGCGGAACATGGTCACCGGCGCCTCCACGGCCGAGCTGACGGTCGTCCTCGTCGACGCCCGCAACGGCGTCGTGGAGCAGACCCGCCGGCACGCCGCGATCGCCGCCCTGCTGCGGGTGCCGCACGTCGTCCTCGCGGTCAACAAGATGGACCTGGTGAGCTACCAGGAGGCCGTCTTCGCGCAGATCGCCGAGGAGTTCACCGCCTACGCCACCGAGCTGGGCGTCCCCGAGGTCACCGCGATCCCGATCTCGGCGCTGGAGGGCGACAACGTGGTGGAGCCCTCCGCCCACATGGACTGGTACGGCGGCCCGACGGTGCTGGAGCACCTGGAGACGGTGCCGGTCAGCCACGACCTGGCGCACTGCCACGCGCGGCTGCCCGTGCAGTACGTGATCCGCCCGCAGACCGCCGAACACCCCGACTACCGCGGCTACGCGGGGCAGATCGCCGCCGGTTCGTTCCGGGTCGGCGAGGACGTCACCGTCCTGCCGTCCGGCCGTACCACGAAGATTTCCGGGATCGACCTGCTGGGCCGGTCCGTCGGCGTGGCGTGGACGACCCAGTCGGTGACGGTGCTGCTCGCGGACGACATCGACGTCTCGCGCGGCGACCTGATCGTGCCGACCAAGGACGCGCCCGCGACCACGCAGGACGTGGAGGCCACGGTCTGCCATGTCGCCGACCAGCCGCTGACCGTGGGCCACCGGGTGCTGATCAAGCACGGCACGCGCACGGTGAAGGCGATCGTCAAGGACATCCCGTCCCGGCTCACCCTCGACGACCTGTCCCTGCACCCGCACCCGGGGCAGCTCGTCGCCAACGACATCGGGCGCGTGAAGATCCGCACCGCGGAGCCGCTGCCCGTCGACTCCTACGCCGACTCCCGCCGCACCGGTTCGTTCATCCTGATCGACCCGGCCGACGGCACCACGCTCACCGCGGGCATGGTCGGCGAGTCCTTCGCGGCCCCGGAGCCGGTCAAGGACCACGCCGAGGACGACGGGTGGGACTTCTGAGCATGAATGCGACGGACTACTACTCCACGTTCGCCAAGGAGGGCGGCCGCGTCGGCAGCGGTGCCCTCGGCAGCGGGCAGGGCGGAGTGGCGCGATGTGTGCGTTGACGTACGCGCACCGCTCGCGCGCCCTCACCCCCCACCGCCGTAGACGAAGACCTGCCGACTTCCCGGCCACGACCTGAGAGACCGTGACCGCCGGGCCTCCGAGAGGAACACCTCCCGTGCCTGCTCCATCCGCTCTTCGCCGTACCTTCGCGGTCGTCACCGCCCTTCCCCTGCTCACCCTCGCCGCCTGCGGCTACGGCTCCGAGTCCGACGAGAAGCCTTCGCAGCAGAAGGTCGCCGCCGGATCCGAGAAGATCGACGGACTCGACTCCGTCAGGATCGGCTACTTCGGCAACCTGACCCACGGCACCGCGCTGGTCGGTGTGCAGAAGGGCTTCTTCCAGAAGGCGCTCGGTGCCACGGAGGCCAAGTACCAGGTCTTCAACGCCGGCCCGTCGGAGATCGAGGCGCTCAACTCGGGCTCCATCGACATCGGCTGGATCGGCCCGTCCCCGGCGATCAACGGCTACACCAAGTCCAAGGGCACCAACCTGCGCATCATCGGCGGCTCGGCCTCCGGCGGTGTGAAGCTCGTGGTCAACCCGGACAAGATCAAGTCCCTCAAGGACGTCAAGGGCAAGCGGATCGCGACCCCGCAGCTGGGCAACACGCAGGACGTGGCGCTGCTCAACTGGGTCGCGGAGCAGGGCTGGAAGGTCGACGCCGAGAGCGGCAAGGGCGACGTCTCCGTGGTCCGCACGGACAACAAGGTCACGCCGGACGCCTACAAGTCCGGCTCGATCGACGGCGCCTGGGTGCCGGAGCCGACCGCGTCCAAGCTGGTCGCCGAGGGCGCGAAGGTGCTGCTCGACGAGGCGGACCTGTGGCCGGACAAGAAGTTCGTGATCACGAACATCATCGTGTCGCAGAAGTTCCTCAAGGAGCACCCGAAGGCCGTCGAGGCCGTGCTGAAGGCGTCGGTCGACACCAACAAGTGGATCAACGCCAACCCGGACCAGGCGAAGGCCGCGGCCAACACCCAGCTCGGCATCGACTCCGGCAAGGAGCTCAAGCCCGAGGTCCTGGACCCGGCGTGGAAGTCCATCCGGTTCACCGACGACCCGCTGGCTGCCACCCTCAACACCGAGGCGCAGCACGCGGTGAAGGCCGGTCTGCTGGAGGACCCGCTGCTTGACGGCATCTACGACCTCAAGCTCCTGAACCAGGTGCTCGCGGCCGCCGGTGAGAGCTCGGTCGACGACGCCGGACTCGGCGCCAAGTAGCCCGCAGACACCCTTACGTTCCCAGGAGGTGACGACCATGGCCACCGCGATCGCCAAGGCCGAGGCCGCTGAGTCGGTCGAGCACGCCGCACGTCTCGCGCACGTCTCGAAGTCCTTCGCCGGCCCCGCCGGTGATCAGCTCGTCCTCGACGACATCAGCCTCGATGTCGCGCCGGGCGAGTTCGTCACCCTTCTGGGGGCCTCGGGCTGCGGCAAGTCCACACTGCTGAACCTGGTGGCGGGGCTCGACGCCCCGTCCGCCGGGCAGATCACCACCGACGGGCGACCGGCTCTGATGTTCCAGGAGCACGCCCTGTTCCCGTGGCTGACCGCGGGCAAGAACATAGAACTCGCCCTGAAGCTCAGGGGGGTTCCCAAGGCGGAGCGGCGCGGCCGCGCCGAGGAGCTGCTCGAACTCGTCCGGCTCCAGGGCGCGTTCGGCAAGCGGGTGCACGAACTGTCCGGCGGTATGCGTCAGCGGGTGGCGCTGGCGCGTGCGCTGGCCCAGGACAGCCGGCTGCTGCTGATGGACGAGCCGTTCGCCGCGCTCGACGCCATCACCCGGGACGTCCTGCACGACGAACTGACCCGGATCTGGGCCGAGACGGGCCTGTCCGTGCTGTTCGTGACGCACAACGTGCGTGAGGCGGTACGGCTGGCGCAGCGCGTGGTGCTGCTGTCCTCGAAGCCGGGGCGGATCGCCCGCGAGTGGCGGGTGGACATCCCGCAGCCGCGGCGCATCGAGGACGCCCCGGTGGCCGAACTGTCCCTGGAGATCACCGAAGTACTGCGTGGGGAGATCCGCCGTCATGGCAAGCACTGAGACGACGGAGGCCTCCGTCAAGGACGGCGCCGAGCTGGGCGGTCTGGAGGCCGGCCTGGACGCCCTGGAGTCCCGGGCGGTCACCCGGACGCCGTTCCGCAGGACCTTCGTCGACAAGATCCTGCCGCCGATCGTGGCGGTCGCGCTGGTCGTGGTCGTCTGGCAGGCCCTGGTCTCCCTGAAGATCGTCGACGACCCGACCAAGCTGCCCTCGCCCGGCGAGGTGTGGGGCGAGGTCGAGGACGCGTGGCTGAAGGGCACGCTCCTCGAGTACATCTGGACCAGCGTCTCGCGCGGTCTGCTGGGCTTCCTGCTGGCCCTGCTGATCGGCACGCCGCTGGGCCTGCTGGTGGCCCGGGTGAAGTTCGTCCGCGCGGCGATCGGGCCGATCCTGTCCGGGCTCCAGTCCCTGCCGTCGGTGGCCTGGGTGCCGCCGGCCGTGCTGTGGCTGGGTCTGAACAACTCGATGATGTACGCGGTCATCCTGCTCGGCGCGGTGCCGTCCATCGCGAACGGTCTGGTGTCCGGCATCGACCATGTGCCGCCGCTGTTCCTGCGGGCGGGCCGCACCATGGGCGCGACCGGGCTGAAGGGCGCGCGCTACATCGTGATGCCGGCCGCGCTGCCCGGTTATCTGGCGGGTCTGAAGCAGGGCTGGGCGTTCTCCTGGCGGTCGCTGATGGCCGCGGAGATCATCGCCTCCTCGCCCGATCTGGGCGTGGGCCTCGGGCAGTTGCTGGAGAACGGCCGCAACGCCAGCTCCATGCCGATGGTGTTCCTGGCGATCCTGCTGATCCTGATCGTCGGTATCGCCATCGACCTGCTCATCTTCAGCCCGCTGGAGCGGGCGGTGCTGCGCAGCCGCGGTCTGCTGGTGAAGGGCTGAACCATCATGACCCAGCAGCCGGTTCTCCTCGTCGTCGCCCACGGCAGCCGTGACGCCCGGCACGCCGCGACCGTGCACACCCTCGTGGAGCGGGTGCGGTCGCTGCGGCCGGGGCTGCGCGTGGAGACCGGCTTCCTGGACTTCAACGTCCCCTCCGTGCAGAGCGTGCTGGAGTCCCTCGCGGCGGAGGGCGTCCGGGACGTGGTCGCCCTGCCCCTGCTGCTGACGCGTGCCTTCCACGCGAAGGCCGACATCCCGGCGGTCCTGCGGGAGGCGCCGCGTGGGCTGCGGGTCCGGCAGGCGGACGTCCTGGGCCCGAGCCCGCTGCTCCTGTCCGCCCTGGAGCGGCGGCTGTACGAGGCGGGCCTGACGCCCGCCGACAAGTCCTCGACCGGGGTCGTGCTGGCCTCGGCGGGGTCCACCGACCCGGAGGCGATCGCGGTGATCGCAGCAATCGCGCGGGAGTGGCGGCACACCGGTTGGTGCGCCGTGCGGCCCGCGTTCGCCTCCGCGTCCCTCCCGCGCACCGAGGACGCGGTGCGTGAGCTGCGGGAGCTGGGCTGCGAGCGGGTGGCGGTGGCGCCGTACGTGATCGCCCCGGGCTTCCTGCCGGACCGGATCGCGCGGGGCGCGGCACGGGCGGACGTCCTGGCCGAGGTGCTGGGCCCGGCGCCGGAGGTGGCGCGCCTGCTGCTGGAGCGCTACGACGGTGCGGCCCGCGGCTTCGGCCTGGACCGGCCCGTGCCGGCCGGCGCCCTCGGGGCCCTGCTGCGGCGAACCGCCTGACCGTGCCGAGCGGCACGGTCACCGACGGGCCCGGCCGTCTCACTCGAAGGACAGGCCGCCCGTTCGGGTGCGTTTGAGCTCGAAGAAGTCGCTCTCGCCCGCCAGCACGCGGAAGCTGTCGAAGAGTTCCGCGGCCCGGGTGCCGCGCGGGATCGCCCGCAGCACCGGCCCGAACCACACCGTGCCGTCGACGTGCAGGGTGGGCGTGCCGACGTAGCCGCCGGTGTCCGGCTCGGCGCCCGCCTCGTGGCTGCGGCGCACCGCCTCGTCGTACGACGGGTCGTGCGCGGCGGCGGCCAGGTCCCGGTCGAGGCCGAGTTCGTCGAGCGCCTCGGTGACCACCGCGTCGAAGTCGGTCTGCTTCCGCTCGTGGATACGGGTGCCGAACGCGGTGTAGAGGTCGCGCAGCACCTTCTCCCCGTGCCGGTCGGCCGCGGCCACCGCGACCCGCACCGGGCCGATCGACCTGTCGACCAGTTCCCGGTACCAGCCGGGGAGTTCGTTGCCGACGTTGTGCAGGTAGAGGCTCATGGCGTGGAAGCGGAGGTCGAGGGTGCGCTCGCGCTCGACCTCCAGCAGCCAGCGGGAGGTGATCCAGGCGAAGGGGCAGGCGGGGTCGAACCAGAAGTCGACCCGGGTGGGTGATCCATCGGTCATGACCCCGACCCTACGAGCCGATTGGCGCAGGGATCTGGTCCAATCCGGCGCTGTCCGCATGGGCCATTTGGTCCGGCGGGTGCACTCACGTGGCGGAGCCACCTGGCCCTTCGCGCCGCTAGGGCGTGTTTCGAAAGTCGCGTTTGGCACGCACTCCCCAGAGGGGGACCCCCAGCGGCGTTTCCGGAACGCCCGAACAGCTCCGCTCTCAGGGCGCTCCGGCGCCTTGCGATCGCACGCACCGGACGCCGCGGGGCCCGCCCTTCGGGCGGACGACGGGACTTTCGGAACACGCCCGAGATCCGTCAGGAGGGCCCCGGGTCAGGGCTCCTCGGTCAACTCCACCAGTTTCAGGACGGTGTTCCAGTTGCGGCTGGTGGCGACGAGTCCCTTGTTCAGCCGGGGCTTGGCGAGGTCGCCGGCGAGCTTGGAACGGCCGAGGCCGTCGGGCGCGTACAGGTACAGGGCGCGGTCGCCGAGGCGGAACTCCTCGGGGAGGCGGGCGGCGCGGTCGAGTTCGGCGAAGCGTTCCTCGGTGACGGGGGCGGAGAAGTAGGTGACGTGGAGCTGTCTGGGCTCCAGATCGGCGGCCGGGAAGGGGCAGTCGTCGGCGACGGACCTGAGATAGGCGTGGTCGCGGACGATCACGTCGACGCCGAACCCGAAGTGCTTCTCGATCGCGGCGGCCAGCTCGGCCGCGAGGCTGTCCTCGTCGCCCTCGGCGGTGCTGAACACGGCCTGGCCGCTCTGGAGATAGGTGCGCACGCCGCCGTATCCGAGACCCTCCATCAGCGTGCGCAGTTCGGCCATCGGAAGCTTCCTGCTGCCGCCCACGTTGATCCCGCGCAGCAGTGCCGCATACGTCGTCATGGACACACCCTAGGCGGGTGGCGGGACGGATGGCGGGGTCGTGGGGGCCTCGGCGGCCACTGCGGGGGGCCTCGGCGGCCGCCGTGCCCCGTGGGGGCGGGCACGGCGGCCGCGTCGAGGCGTCTCCCCTGCTCGCGGGCCTGGGGAGGCCTCGCGAAACTCTGGCGGATGCGTGCGCGCGGATCAACACCTACACGCACTTGTGACTTGTTCAACAAGGTTTCGTAATCACAAACCGGATGACTGCACCCTGATCGCCTCCCCCGAGGCGCTCGAACAGATGTAAGGGGCAACCTCCGCCGTGAAGGGGAGAGATCAGGCCTCCGAGGGGATGAACCCGGGCCGTCGGTTTTCACCGGGCAGCACGAGGAGAAGCGTTTATCCCTCCCCTACCTTCGAATCGAACGGTGACGGCAGGGGGCTGTCACCACTCACAAGGGGGCAGCCCGTCATGGCAAAGGGACAGACGAGAGTGCGCGGCTTCGCCGCGCGGGCCGGCGGCTGGAGCGCCCGCCACCGATGGGCTGCCGTGGGCATCTGGGTGCTGTTCGTCGTGCTGGCCATGGGGCTCGGCTCGGCCGCCGGCATGGTCGAGGTCAAGGAGAGCGACCAGCTCAAGGGCGAGACGCACACCGCCGCGAAGATCGTCGAGGACGCCGGCATCGAGGAGCCCGCCGGCGAGACGGTCCTGATCCAGTCGAAGGACGGCTCGGTCAAGGCCACCGACAGCGAGTTCCGAGCCGCGGTCGACGCGGTCATGAAGGCCGTCGACGCCACCGGCGAGGTCACCGACGTCCGCTCGCCGTACGACACGAAGACGATCTCCGAGGACGGCCGCAGCGCACTGGTGCAGTTCGACATGCGCGGCGCGTCGGACACCGCCGGCGAGCGCGTGGAACCGGTGCTGAACGCCGTCGAGAAGGTCCAGCGGGACAACGCGTCGCTGCGGATCGAGGAGATCGGCGGCGCCAGCATGATGAAGACGTTCGACGACGCGTTCGGCGACGACTTCAAGCAGGCCGAGTACTCCGCGGTGCCCGTGGCCCTCGGCATTCTGCTCATCGCCTTCGGCGCCCTGGTGGCGGCCCTGCTGCCGGTGCTGCTGGCGGTCACCGCGATCATGGCGACGATGGGCCTGATGGGCATCGCCAGCCATGTCCAGCCGATGGGCGAGAGCGCGAGCTCCGTCATGCTGCTGGTCGGCATGGCGGTCGGCGTCGACTACTGCCTGTTCTATCTGCGCCGGGAGCGCGAGGAGCGCGCGGCCGGCCGGGACCCGCGGACCGCGCTGGCGATCGCCGCCGCGACCAGCGGCCGGGCCATCGTGGTCTCCGGTGTGACGGTGTGTGTGGCGATGGCGGGCATGCTCTTCACCGGGCTCGCCGAGTTCGAGGCGATGGGCCTGGCCTCGCTGATGGCCGTGGCGGTCGCCATGGTCGGCTCGGTCACCGTGCTGCCCGCGGTGCTGTCGCTGCTGGGCGAGCGGGTGGAGAAGGGCCGTATCCCCTTCCTGCGCCGCAAGCAGGCCGACGGGAACACCGAGAGCCGCTTCTGGACCGCCGTGCTCAAGGGCGTGCTCGCCAAGCCGGTCGTCTCGGTGGTGGTCGCGACCGGCGCACTGCTGGCCGTCGCCGCGCCCGCGGTCGGCATGAAGACCCAGAACCTCACCCTGGACCAGGAGTTCGGCGACTCGCTGCCCATCGTCCAGACGTACTCCCGCGTCAACGACGCCTTCCCCGGCGGCTCCGACCCGGCCGAGGTCGTGGTCAAGGCGGACGACATCAACGCGCCCGAGGTGAAGGCGGCCCTCGCCGACTTCCGTGCGCAGGCGGTCAGTTCGGGCGCCTCCCGCGGCCCGGTCGAGATCAAGCTGCACGACGCGCAGAACATCGCGTTCGTCTACGTCCCGCTGGTGGGCGGCTCCGACCTGGACAAGGCGGGCGAGAGCCTGGACAAGCTGCGCGACGAGGTGCGGCCCGCGACCCTGGACAAGGTCGACGGCGTCCAGGCGCCGATCACCGGACAGGTCGCCGGATCCAACGACTTCAACGACCAGCTGGTCGGCGCGGTCGTCCCGGTCTTCGTCTTCGTGGTGCTCTTCGCCTTCCTGCTGATGCTGCTGTCCTTCCGCTCGCTGACGGTCGCGATCACCTCGATCGTGCTCAACCTGCTCTCGGTGGGCGCCGCCTACGGCATCCTGGTGGCCGTCTTCCAGCACGGCTGGGGTGCCTCGCTGGTGGGCGCGGAGGGCGTCGGCGCGATCGTCAGCTGGCTGCCGCTGTTCCTCTTCGTGATCCTGTTCGGCCTGTCGATGGACTACCACGTGTTCGTGGTTTCCCGGATCCGTGAGGCCCGGCTGCGCGGCCGCAGCACCAACGAGGCGATCGCGCACGGTGTGGTCACCACGGCCGGCGTCGTCACCAGCGCCGCGGTCATCATGGTCGCCGTGTTCGGGATCTTCGGCACGCTGTCCATGCAGTCGATGAAGCAGATGGGCGTCGGCCTCGCGGCCGCGGTCCTGATCGACGCGACGATCATCCGCGGTGTGCTGCTCCCGGCGGTCATGGCGCTGCTCGGCGAGCGCAACTGGTACCTGCCCAAGTGGATGAACCGGCTCCCCGACCTCTCGCACGACGAGCTGCCGGGCGACGCTTCCTCCGAGCAGGACGTCCGCGGGCCCGAGCCCGTCAAGGTCTGACAGCGCACGACAGGGCAGGGCCCGTCGGTCTCCACCCGGAGCCGGCGGGCCCTGCCCGTTCGCCGTCAGCCGGGCAGCTCGGCCTCGATGAGGTCGGCGGCCCGCCGGGTGCCGCCCTCCTGGGCCATGTCCGCCCGGATCCGCGCCAGCCGTCCGGCGACCTCGGGATCGTCGACCAGGGTGAGCGCGGTCGCGCGGAGGTTCTCGGCGGTGGCCTCCTCCGTCGGCAGCCGGCGTGCCACGCCGAGGGCCTGGAGCATGTCGGCGTTCCCGAACTGGTCGACCGCCTGCGGCACGGCGATCATCGGTGTGGCCGTCGCCAGCCCCTCCTGGCTGCCGCCCGCCCCGGCGTGGGTGACGAACAGGTCGGCCTGCCTGAGGATCGCCAACTGCGGTACCCAGGAGTGGACTTCCACGTTGCCGGGGATCTCCCCCAGCTCGGCCGGGTCGACGTTCGCGCCGATCTGGAGCACCAGGTGCCAGCCGGGCAGGTCCGCGAAGGCCCGGACGCACTCGCGGTAGAAGGCCGGCTGCCTGGTGAAGGCCGAGCCGAGCGAGACCAGGGCGACCCGGTCGGCGCCGGCGGGCCGCCGCCACTCCCCCTCCCGCGAACGGTCGCCCTGGCAGGCGCCGACGAACGTGTACACCTTCTCGTCGACCCGGTCGGCGTTCGGCTGGAGCGCCTTGGGGATCAGCACCAGGGAACGGTCGGGCCGGCCGGCGAAGGGGTCGGGGTGCACGTCCATCCCGTTCTCCTTCAGCCAGGCCTCGAACCGGGCGTAGTAGGCGCGGCCCCGCTCGGTCCTGCGCGGCTCCTCCCACATCGGCTCGGCGACCTCCTGCTCGTAGCCCTCCCAGGCCACCAGGTTCGGGGACAGCGAGATCGCCGGTACGCCCCAGCGGTGGGCGAGGACCCGGGCCGGGTAGGAGGTGATGTCGTGCAGCACGAGGTCGGGCTCGTCGCCCTCGTAGGCATCGATCAGCTGCGGCAGCGCCTGGACGGCGTCGGCGAGGAACGGCTCCACGTTGTCCAGCAGCGTGGTCCCCCATGCCGCCGGGTCGTCGTCGGGGGTGGGCAGGGTGGACGTCCACGGCTTCACCTCGGCGCCGGTCGCCGCGACCTTCTCCGCGAGGAGCGGCGGGATCGCGTAGGTCACCCGGTGTCCACGGGCGACGAGCTCGCGGATCACCTCGAGGCTGGGGTTCACATGGCCGTGGGCGGCGATGGAGAACATGGCGATGTGTGCGGGCTTCGTCGTCATGGGGAGCAGCCTAAGCGAGACGATACGTCTCGTGCAACCGATAAGAGACGAGACGTCTCGTGTGACACCGCGCGAGTGCGGCCCCGGCGTGATCACGGCGGATGCGAGACTGGTTCACACGGCCCTGACAGCGCACGGCGAGACGGCACGGGAGGCGTACGGATGGACGAGGCACGGGCGCGCCGGATACTGGCCGCGGCGCGGGTCCTCCCGGGCACGGCCGGACCGGCGCGGCTGCTGGCCCTCGGCGAGAACGCCGTGTTCGCCTGCGGTGGCCTCGTCGTCAAGGTGGGCCGTGACGCCGAACTCCTGGACCGGGCGCGGCGGGAGCTGGCCGTCGCCACCTGGCTGGCGGAGGCCGACGTACCCGCCGTACGGGCCGCCTCCGGCGCGGCGCGGCTGGTCGAGGGACACCCGGTGACCCTCTGGCACCGCCTCCCGGACCCGGTCCGGCCCGCCGGGCCCCGCGACCTGGCCGCACTCCTGCGCGTGGTGCACCGGCTGCCGGCCCCCTCCTTCACGCTGCCGCCCCGTGACCTGCTGGGCGGGGTGGAGCGCTGGCTGCGGCTGGCCGGGGACGCGATCGACCCGGCGGACGCCGCGTATCTGCGCGAGCGCCGTGACGGCTTCGCGGCGGCCGCCGCCGCGCTCACCCCGCGGCTGGCACCCGGCCCGATCCACGGCGACGCCCTGCCGCGCAACGTCCACGTCGGGCCCGAGGGGCCCGTGCTGGTCGACCTGGAGACCTTCGCCTCCGACTTCCGCGAGCACGACCTGGTCGTCATGGCCCTGTCCCGCGACCGCTACGGGCTGCCGCCCGAGGCCTACGACTCCTTCACCTCCGCGTACGGCTGGGACGTCCGCGCGTGGGAGGGCTGCGGTGTCCTGCGCGGGGCCCGGGAGACGGCGAGCTGCGCCTGGGTCGCCCAGCACGCCCCGGCCAGCCCCCGGGCCCGGACCGAGTTCGAACGCCGGGTGGCCTCCCTACGGGACGGCGACGAAAGCGTCCGCTGGTACCCCTTCTGAGAAGCCGACATCCGGCTCCGCCGCGCCTGCGCGACCAGACCTCGCACGCCGGCACCGCCCACAGCAAAGGGGCGCGGGGCCGAGTCGGCATGCGGCTCCGCCGCGCGGGCGCAACCAGGCCTCACACTGCCGAACCGCCCGAGAAACGCCGACACCAACCCCCGAAGGCGCGCGGGGAACTACGCAGACCCCCCACCCAGCCGCACCCGACCGAGCCGCGCCACCCCAGCCGCACCCGACCAACCCCCACTACCCGCCCGAACCCCCGACGCCAACCACCCGAAGGGGCGCGGGGAACTGCGCAGACCCCCCACCCAGCCGCACCCGAACAACCCTCGCTACCCCGCCCGGACCCCCGACGCCACCCCCCGGAGGGGCCACGTGGACTCGACCACGGCCTCCGCATCCCCCTTGCGGCGCAGAAACGCCTGGAAGTCCGCCGCCCACTCCGCGTACCACTCGATCTGGCGCCGATGCAGCTCCACCGGCCCGAGGGAGCCGATCTTGGCATGGCGCTCGGCTATCGCGCAGGCGAGCCGCGCCGCGGCCACGGCATCCGCGGAGGCGTTGTGCGCGGAGTCGAGCGGCACCCCGTACTCGGCGCAGACCGCTTCGAGGTTGCGCTTGCCGCGACGGTAGCGGTCGGCCCGGCGGTCGATGGTGTACGGGTCGATGACCGGGGCGGGATCGACCCCGCCGAGGCGGTCGCGCAGGGACGGCAGGCCGTACCGGTGCAGCTCAGCGGAGAGCAGGGTGAGATCGAACGTGGCGTTGTAGGCGACGACCGGTACGCCCGTCTTCCAGTACGTGGCCAGGACGTCCGCCATGGCGTCGGCCACCTGGTCGGCGGGGCGGCCCTCGGCCGCCGCGCGCTCGTTGCTGATGCCGTGCACCGCGACCGCGTCCGCCGGGATCTCCACGCCGGGATCGGCCAGCCACTCGCGGCGGCCCAGCACCTGTCCGCCCCTGACCTCTATCACGGCGCCCGTGACGATACGCGCCTCGCGCGGGTCCGTCCCGGTCGTCTCCAGGTCGAATCCGATCAGCAGCTCACGGTGCCAGCCCATGGGCGGTCCCCCTTCTTGGTGGTGCTCTCCCCCAGTGGTCCCCACCTTCGCACGGACCACTGACAACGAGAGGACGGCGTTCCGCTCGGCCCGGTGGGACGGTTCAGGACACAGGGCGCGAATCCGCCCAGGCCGTCTCGAACTCCTCCCGGTACGTCGGGAACAGCCCGGCCTCGTCCGCCCCGTACGGTTCCCCGGGCTTCACGACCCGGCCGCCGGCCCGCAGCACCAGCACCGGTGCCTCCATGCCCCGCGAGCGGCGCAGATAGGACTGGACGACCGCTATGCCGTCGGAGCCGTCGCCGTCCACCAGGTACGCGGTGAAGCGGGGCGTCTCGTCGTACACCTGGATCTCGAAGGCGCCGGGGTCGCGCAGCCGGGAGCGCACCCGGCGCATGTGCAGGATGTTCATCTCCACGGCCCGGGACAGCTCGCCCCGCTTGATGCCCAGCTCGCGCTCGCGCCGCTTGACGGCGCTGGAGGCCGGGTTGAGGAACAGCAGCCGCGCCCGGCAGCCGGCCTCGGCCAGCCGCACCAGCCGGCGCCCGGAGAAGTTCTGCACGAGCAGGTTGAGGCCGATGCCGAAGGCGTCCAGGCGGCGGGCGCCGCCGAAGATGTCCTCGGCCGGGAACTGGCGCAGCAGCCGCACCCGGTCGGAGTGCACCGCGACCACGTCCGCGTACCGGTCGCCGACGAGGTCCTCCACGGCGTCGACGGGCAGCCGCCGTGCGGAGGGCACGTCGCCGCCCGCGCCGAGCGTCTCCAGCAGCCGCGCCGAGGCCCGTTCGGCCTGGTTGAGCACCGCCTCGGACAGGGCCCGGTTGCGCGAGACGACGTTGCGGGTAACCTCCAGCTCGTCCAGGGCGAGTTCGACGTCGCGGCGGTCGTCGACGTACGGCTCGAAGCAGGGCCAGTGCTGCACCATCAGCTCGCGCAGCTGTGGCAGGGTGAGGAAACTGAGCACATTGTCGTCGGCCGGATCGAGCAAGTAGCCCTTGCGGCGGCTGACTTCGCGCACGGCGACCGCGCGCTGCACCCATTCCTGTCCGGCCGGTCCGGCCGCGGCGACGACCCAGTCGTCGCCGTGGACGGGTTCGTAGATCGGCCGCAGCACAGCGGCGACGACCGTGCGCAGCCGCTGTTCGACCAGGTTCAGCCAGATGTAGGCGCGGCCCGCGCGCTGGGCGCGGGTGCGCACCTCCCGCCAGGCCTCGGCGTCCCACTCCAGCTCCGGCCCGATGGAACCCGTCTCCATGGGACGGGCCAGTGACACCGTGCCGGGCGGGACGTCTGTGGAGTCCCCCTCGTGACCCTCGTCACCAGGGGGCAGCTCCAGCCCTCCCGAGCCCACCCGCTTACCGCCTTCCGCTCCCCCGAGCTCTCCCCGTCCCAACGATCAAGGAAGCCTACTCCGCGAGCGGTCGGCGGTGCAGCCGGATGGGCAGGGTAGTTTCTCAACTACGCGGCCGCCAGTGGCCGTTCTGCCACGCGAGCTCACCCGGAGTGAGCGGATTCATAGCCGTGACGTCACGCGGGACGACGGAGAAGCCCTGCCAGTGGATCGGCATCGGCTGCTGGTCCTCGTCGCGGGCGATGTGGTGGAAGCCCACGTTCATCCAGACCACGGGGTGGGTGAGGGCCTGGCCGTTCACCCACTTGTCGACGGACTTCGAAGTGGTGCCGGGGCAGCCGGGGTTGTGGCTGGCGAACTTCTCGCACGCGTTGTACTGGGTGACGTACAGGTCGTGCTTGGTGTAACTGCGGCCCGGGTACTTGGTGGTGGAGCCGGGCACGATCTCGTAGGACCTGGGGTGCTTGTCCTTGTTCTTGCCGGTCGCGCTGACCATCCGCCACCAGCGGTAGTTCTTCGCGTCGCCGGCGAGTTCCTTGGTGACCTTGGTGCGGGTGGTCTTCGTGGTCGGGGCGCGGTTGCCCGCGACGGGCGCGGAGACGGTGGAGTCGTACTGCTCGACGGTGTTCCTGGTGGACCCGTCGAGGGCGAAGTCGAGCCGCCAGAAGACGTTGTGGCTGT
This sequence comes from Streptomyces sp. NPDC005017, assembly GCF_042873115.1. Classification (NCBI taxonomy): domain Bacteria; kingdom Bacillati; phylum Actinomycetota; class Actinomycetes; order Kitasatosporales; family Streptomycetaceae; genus Streptomyces; species Streptomyces sp. NPDC005017. The sequence continues at coordinate 334,656 of NZ_JBIALD010000002.1, forward strand.
GGCTGGTGGCCTTGGCCTGCTCGCCGTTGCCGATCGGCCAGCCGCGGCCGTCACCGGCGTCGTAGTCCTCGTAGGAGAGGCTGCCGGTGGCGCCGACGTTCATGGTGACGGTGCCGTCGTCCTGGAAGCGCCACTCCGTCATGTACTCGTACCAGCCGACCTGGTTGACGGTGTAGACGAGCAGGTCCTTGCCCTGGGCCTGGTAGACCTTGTTGGCCGTGTCGCCCTGCATGCGGTAGGCGTGGCCGCGCGAACGGGTCGTGGTGCACAGGCCCTTGACGTTCGGGTCCTGCCAGGCGTCGGGCACCTTGACGGTCTTGATGGTGCCGCCGGGGCATTCGCCGGGCGCGAGGTTGACCAGGCCCTGGGCGAAGCCGAAGCCGGTGAGGTCGTCGTACTCGACGCTGCCGTCGTCGTAGGGGACGTGGATCTGGCCGAGGCGGGCGCTGTTGAGCACCCTGATGGGCTTGGTCTCGCCCTTGGGCTGGTAGGAGATCTTCTCCAGGACGAGCCCGGCCTTGCTGTCGTAGCGCCAGCACATGCGCCAGGTGGTGCCGCTGGTGAGCTTCTGCTGGATGCGGTAGGCGGCGCTGCAGTCGGCGGCCGGCGCGGGCGCGGCCTGCGGCTGGGCGGTGGCCGGGCCGGCCGCGGTCGTCGCACCGGCGGCCAGTGCGGCCACGGACAGGCCCACGGCGGCCCGGCGGGCATGACGGATTCGGTTCGCGCGCATGAGAGGGAACGGCTCCTTGCGAGAAGTGCCAGTGAGTCGAAGGCCGACGGCACGATGCGCCGGCACGGTGGAGAAGGGGCCGGCGGCACGGTGCGCCGGCCGGGTGAAGAAGGGGCCGACGACGGCTCAGCCGAGATCGAGCCTGCCGACCTTGCGGGCGCTCAGGTCGATCACGAACGACCGGGCGTCGATCCACGGGCCGTTCTTCACCTTCGGGAACAGCCGGACGCAGCGGTGCTCGCCGCAGCCGTCGAGCAGGGCGGGCTGGGCCCCCGGGGCCGCCCGGTACACCGCTCCGTTGAGCCACAGCTGGTCGGGAGTGGTCAGCTCCTTGCCGGTGGCGTCCTTGAAGTCGGCCTTCAGGCCGGCCCCGAGCGGGTCGGCGATCAGCAGCCGGGCCGCCTCGGCGTACTCGTCGCGGCTCAGCGGCGGCTGCACACCGCGCTCGGTGGCGCTCTTCTCGACCTGGCCGGTGTCGAGGTTGACCGTCCGGGTCACCAGGGTGTCGTCGCGGTAGTCGTAGAACTGCACCTCGGCGCGGCGCGGCCCGCCCGGCGTGCCGGACTCCGGCTCGGCGAGGTCGACGGCCAGCCGCTGGGGGCCGCGGTCCCCCGAGACGTCCTCGGCGGTGCCGAGCATCTGGCGGCCGGCCGCGAGCTTCGCGACGCGCTCGACCTCGTCGTCGGTCAGCGGGTCGCGGCCCGTGCCCTTCTCGCCCTCGGCGGGCGCTTCCTCCACCACGCCCGGTGTGTCGGCCGGGCCCTGTCCCGGCGCCGCCTGTCCGGCCGCGGCGGTGCCGCCACCGGTTCCCGCGGCGCCCCCGTTCTCCCCGGCGCCGGCCGTGCCCGGCAGGGTCACGCCGACCATCACGGCGGTCCCTGCCACGGCGATCGCGGCACCTGCCACCACCTTCCCCAGGTGGCGGCGCACTATCGTGCGCACATCTTCCCCCTACTCCCCGTCAAGTCCCCGGGAGTACGTGTCGCCCCACATATTCGGCATACGTCGTATGCACTGGTCGACCGGTAAGAGGGGTGCGAGTCAGGGGTGGTTCCATCACTTTCGGGGAGACTCGAAGGCAAGGCTCCCCCGGGGGCACGGCACACCTGGAAGAGTCGTTCCCATGCAGGTCTGGCCTGGAGAGGCGTATCCCCTCGGCGCCACGTACGACGGCGCCGGCACGAACTTCGCGGTCTTCACGGAGGCCGCGGACCGAGTAGAGCTGTGTCTGCTGCACGACGACGGCTCGGAGACGGCGGTGGAGCTGCGGGAGAGCGACGCGTTCGTCCGGCACGCGTACGTGCCGGGTGTGATGCCGGGACAGCGGTACGGATTCCGGGTCCACGGCCCGTACGCGCCGGAGCGCGGGCTGCGCTGCAACTCGGCGAAGCTGCTGCTCGACCCGTACGCGAAGGCGATCAGCGGGGCGGTCCGGTGGGGCGAGGAGGTGTACGGCTACCACTTCGACGCGCCCGAACGGCGCAACGACCTGGACTCGGCCCCGCACTCCATGTCGTCCGTGGTGGTCAACCCGTACTTCGACTGGGGCGACGACCGGCGACCGCGCACCGAGTACCACCACACGGTGATCTACGAGGCCCATGTGAAGGGCCTCACCATGCGGCATCCGGACCTTCCGGAGGAGCTGCGCGGCACCTACGCCGCCCTGGCGCACCCGGCGGTGATCGAACATCTGACCAAGCTCGGGGTGACCGCGCTGGAACTGATGCCCGTACACCAGTTCGTGAACGACCACCGGCTGGTCGACATGGGCCTGAACAACTACTGGGGCTACAACACCATCGGTTTCTTCGCCCCGCACAACGCCTACGCCTCCTGGGGCGACCGCGGGCAGCAGGTGCTGGAGTTCAAGTCGGCCGTGCGGGCGCTGCACGAGGCGGGCATCGAGGTCATCCTCGACGTCGTCTACAACCACACCGCCGAGGGCAACCACCTGGGCCCGACCCTGTCCTTCCGGGGCCTGGACAATCCGTCCTACTACCGGCTCACCCCCGACAAGCGCCACTACATGGACACCACGGGGACCGGGAACTCGCTGCTCATGCGGTCCCCGCACGTCCTGCAGCTGATCATGGACTCGCTGCGGTACTGGGTCACCGAGATGCATGTCGACGGGTTCCGCTTCGACCTCGCGGCGACCCTCGCCCGGCAGTTCCACGAGGTGGACCGGCTGTCGTCGTTCTTCGACCTGGTGCAGCAGGACCCGGTGGTGTCCCAGGTGAAGCTGATCGCCGAGCCGTGGGACGTCGGCGAGGGCGGCTACCAGGTGGGGAACTTCCCGCCGCTGTGGACCGAGTGGAACGGCAAGTACCGCGACACCGTCCGCGACCTGTGGCGGGGCGAGCCGCGCACGCTCGCCGAGTTCGCCTCCCGGCTGACCGGCTCCTCCGACCTCTACCAGGACGACGGGCGCCGCCCGCTGGCCTCCATCAACTTCGTCACCTGCCACGACGGTTTCACCCTGCACGACCTGGTGTCGTACAACCACAAGCACAACGACGCCAACGGCGAGGGCAACCGGGACGGCGAGAGCCACAACCGGTCCTGGAACTGCGGCGCCGAGGGCGAGACCGACGACGAGGACGTGAAGCGGCTGCGCGCCCGCCAGATGCGCAACTTCGTCGCCACCCTGATGCTGTCCCAGGGCGTCCCGATGATCAGCCACGGAGACGAGTTCGCCCGCACCCAGCGGGGCAACAACAACGCCTACTGCCAGGACAGCGAGCTGGCCTGGGTCCGCTGGCCGGAGCCGGGGGACGCGGAGGACGGCACGGCGCTGTACGACTTCACGCGCGCGATGGTGTGGCTGCGCAGGGACCACCCGGTCTTCCGGCGGCGGCGCTTCTTCCACGGGCGCCCGGTGGAGGGCACGCACGACGACCTGTCGGACATCGCCTGGTTCACGCCCGAGGGCCGGGAGATGACCCAGCGCGACTGGGACGGCGCCCAGGCCTCGGCGCTGACGGTGTTCCTCAACGGCAACGCCATCTCCGAGCCCGGCATGCGCGGGGAGCGCATCGGCGACGACTCCTTCCTGCTGATGTTCAACGCCTCCCCCAAGGAGCTGGACTTCCTCGTTCCGGTCGACCACGGGCGGCAGTGGCAGGTGGTCGTGGACACCTCCCAGGAGGACGGCGTCCCACCCGGCACGGGGCCGAAGGTCGCCGCCGGGGAGCGGCTGCGGCTGACGGACCGGAGCCTGACGGTGCTGCAGCGGCCGGCCTAGGAGGCGGTCGCGGGCGGGGCTCGCGCGGGTACCGGGGTACCGGCCGGCTCGGCCGGCCGCCTGCGCGGGCATCCGCCCGGGGCGGCCGACCCGGGGTGACCGACCTGGGGCGGCCGACCTGGGGCGGCCGACCCGGGGTGGCCGGCCCGGGGTGGCCGACCCACGGTGGCCGACCCGGGTAGCCAGCCCACGGTGACCGACTCGGGGTGGCCAACCCACGGTGGCCGGCCCGGGGTGGCCAACCCACGGTGACCGGCCCGGGGTGGCCAGGGGCGTGCCGGTCACTCCTGCGGCGGCCCGGGATGACACGAAAGGCGGCGGGGCGGGTACGTAGGTCTGCATGACACCTGAGCGATCCCTCCCGCCGGTGCCCACGTCCACCTACCGGCTCCAGCTCCAGCCCGCGTTCCCGTTCGCGGCCGCCGCGGCGACGGTGCCGTACCTGGCCTCGCTCGGCGTCTCGCATCTGCACCTGTCCCCCGTCCTGGAGGCCGTCCCCGGCTCGGCGCACGGGTACGACGTCGTCGACCACGCGCGCGTGCGCGGCGAACTGGGCGGCGAGGACGGCCTGCGCGCCCTCTCGCGGACCGCCCGGGAGCACGGGCTCGGCCTGGTCGTGGACATCGTGCCGAACCACATGGCCATGGCCCCCGTCCACAACCGCGCCCTGTGGGAGGTGCTGCGCGAGGGGCCGAAGTCGCCGTACGCGCGCTGGTTCGACGTCGACTGGGAGGCCGGGGGCGGGCAGCTGCTGCTGCCGGTGCTCGGGGGCCCGCTGGGCGAGGAGGCGGACGCCCTGCGGGTCGAGGGCGACGTGCTGCGCTACCACGACCACGCCTTCCCGCTGCGCGAGGGCACCGAGGACCAGCCGCTGACCCGGCTGCTCGACGCCCAGTGGTACCGCCCGGTGTGGTGGCGGCTGGCCCGGACCGAGCTCAACTACCGCCGGTTCTTCAGCATCTCGGAGCTGATCGGGGTGCGGGTGGAGGACCCGGAGGTCTTCGAGGCCACCCACGGCAGGATCCTCGCACTGCTGCACGAGGGCGTCATCGACGGGCTGCGGGTGGACCACCCGGACGGACTGGCCGACCCGGACGCCTATCTGGCACGGCTGCACGAGGCCACCGGCGGACGCTGGACCGTGGTGGAGAAGATCCTCGCGGACACCGAGCACCTGCCGCCCTCCTGGCCGGTCGCGGGCACCACGGGCTACGACGCGCTGCGCCGCGTGGACGGCCTGTTCACGGACCCGGCGGGCGCGGGCGAACTCCTCGCCCGCTACCGGCGGTTCGCGGCGCCCCAGACCGACCGGGGCGGCTCCTGGGACGCGACCGTGCGGCGCGCGGCGTACGGGGTGATCGGGCACGAGCTGGCCGCCGAGCTGGAGCGGCTGACCCGGGTGGCGGTCAGGGTGTGCGCGTCCTCGCCCGGCCCGGAGCTGCGCGACCGTGCCCCCTGGGCGCTCGCCGCGGCCCTGCGCGAGCTGCTGGTCCGCATGGAGGTGTACCGCCCCTACGCCTCCACGGACGCGGCCCGCGTGGTCACCGAGGAGGCCGCCGCCGAGGCCCGGCTCGCCTTCGTGGTGCCCGAGGAGGCCGGGGCCGTGGACGTCGTACGGGAGCTGCTGCTCGGGCGGCACGGCGACGGGCCGGAGCAGCGGGAGTTCCGCGCGCGGTTCGCACAGCTGTCGTCGGCGCTGCGGGCCAAGTCCGTCGAGGACACGGCCTTCTACCGGTACGTGCCGCTGCTGTCGGCGACCGAGGTGGGCGGCGATCCCGGATCGCCGGGGGTGTCGCCGGAGGACTTCCACGCCTACTGCGCGCGCGTGCAGCGCGACTGGCCGCTCACGGGCACGGTGGTGACCACCCACGACACCAAGCGCAGCGCCGACGTACGCGCCGCGCTGGCGGTGCTCACCGAGTGCCCGGAGCGCTGGGCGGAGCTGCTGGACGGCCTGTCGCGGCCCGAGGAGGCCGTGCCGGACGGGCAGCTGGCCTGGGCGGCCTGGCAGACGGTGTTCGGGCTCGGGCCGGCGGCGCCGGAGCGAGTACGCGAGGCGCTGCTGAAGCATGTGCGCGAGGCCGGGATGTTCACCAGCTGGACCGAGCGGGAGCCGCCGTACGAGGAGACGGTGGCGGCGTTCGTGGCGGCCGGGCCCTGCGGGGCGCCGGGGGAGCACGTGGCCGCGTTCCGGGCGTCCCTGGAGTCGCACATCCGGGCGAACGTGCTGGGGGTGGCGCTGGTGCAGCTGACGATGCCGGGCGTGCCGGACGTCTACCAGGGCACGGAGGCCGAGTACCGCGCGCTGGTCGACCCGGACAACCGGCGGCCGGTCGTGCTGCCGCCGCGGGACGGCGGCGAGAAGGCGGCGCTGACGGCGGCCGCGCTGCGGCTGCGGACACGCCGGCCGGAGGCGTTCGGGACGAGTGCCACGTACACGCCGCTGGCGGCGGAGGGCCCGGCCGCCGGGCACTGCGCGGCGTTCGCCCGCTCCGGGGAGGTGGTCACCGCCGTGACCCGGCTGTCGCTGCGGCTGGCGGAGGCGGGCGGCTGGCGGGACACCCGGCTGCCGCTGCCGCCGGGCCGGTGGGCCGACGCGCTCTCCCCCGGGCGGGAGTTCACCGGTCACGCGCGCGTGGCGGAGCTGTTCGGGGAGCTGCCGGTGGCGCTGCTGGAACGGGCCGGGGAGGAGCCGTGAGCCGCCGCTGAAGGGCGGGGCCGCGCCCGTGCGTCCGGCGCCCCCGGGCGGCTCCGGCGCACGTTCTTGACAGAGTCTCCACTCCGTGGGGTACTGCGGAGGCGAGGGCCGGCCGGACCAAACGGGGGTGAGTCTCCTGCCGGAGCTGCGCTACCCCACCCTGCCCGAACTGATCTCGTCCGCCCGGGCCCTGGCCGTGCGCCATCCCGGTCTGTGCGCCCTGCGCCAGGTGGGGGTGTCCCGGGAGGGGCGCCCGCTGCATCTGCTGTCCGTGGGCCGTGCCGGGCGGGCCGTACTGGTCGTCGCGGGCGCCCACGCCAACGAACCGGCGGGCGGCCCGACCCTGCTCGCGCTCGCCGAACGCGTGCTGCACGAGCGCGTGCTGCGGGACGGCACGTCCTGGCACTTCCTGCTGTGCGCGGACCCGGACGGGGCCAGTCTGCACGTGACGCCCGCGCCGCGCAGTCTGCTCGACTACCACCGGGGTTTCTTCCGCCCGGCCGGGCCCGAGCAGCCGGAGTGGTCGCCGTCGGTGCTGCCGCCGGACCGGCTGCCGCCCGAGACGCGCACCCTGACCGGGGTGATCGACGAACTGCGCCCCTACCTCCAGGTGACGCTGCACGGCACCGATCTGGGCGGCAGCTGGGTGCAGCTGACGAAGGACATCCCGGGGCTGGCGGAGCCGTTCGCCAAGTCGGCCGCGGAGCTGCGCATCCCGGTGGAGGCGGGCGCGTCCGACGCCGCGGGCTGGCCCACGTCCGGGCCCGGGGTGCATGTGATGCCGACGGGCGAGTCGGGGGTCGCGTACCCGAGCATGCCGGACGACGCGCGCAACAGCACCTGGTACCACGCCCATCGCTACGGCGGCCTCACGGCGGTCGTGGAGGTGCCGATGTGGGCGAGCGACCTGGTGGACGACGTGGCCCCGCATCCCGCCCCGGCGGCGGCGCTGCGCGTGCTGGCCGAGGGGCTGGTGCGCGACGCGCTGGAGGTGGAGCGGGTGCTCTGCGAGGCGCTGCCGCGGCTGGAGGGCGTCGACAGCCCTCTGCTGCGGGCCGGGCGGTGGGTGCTGGAGCTGGTGCCGGGGCTGGCCGCGGACTGGATCAACACCCCGCCCGCCGATGTCTCGATGGCGTACATCGGCAGTGTCGAGGCCTTCGCGCGGCGGCTGCCGCTGCGGTCGGCGGCGATGCTGCTGCGGGTGCTGCGCGCGACGGACGACCGCGCGGCTCCGCTGCTCGAACGGCTGGTGGTGGACTGGAGCGAGGCCTTCGCCGAGCGTTTCCACGCCCGCTGGGTGCCGCTGGAGCACCAGATCGAGCACCAGTCCCGCACGGTGGTCGCGGCGGCGCTGCACGCGCGCGTGTGGGCGGCCTGAGCACCGCACGCACGCGGCGGCACCACCGGATGCGGGATGCAGTGACATCGGATCGCACCGCCCGCACGCGCGCGGCGGCGGCTCAGTCGCCCATCGCGAACACCGGGCCCGTCAGGTCGGCCAGCTCGCACGCGTTGCCGAAGGTCCGGGTGTAGTCGACGGACATGCCGTTCCACCGCCCGCGCGCGTGGGCCGTGACCGGCGCGTAGACCATGGGGCAGACCTCGCCCCGGGCCGGCATCCGGTCGACGCGGCCCGCCACGGCGGTGAGCTGCTCGCAGGCCTCGGCGGCGCGGGAGTGGCCCTGGGGCGGGTCGCACGTCAAGAGGGTGCCGCGGGTGTCGCCGGACCGGTTGTCGCCGTGGGTGACGGAGACGTAGAGCCAGTTGGCCTGGAAGGACTCCTGGTGGGTCGCCTGGGCCGGGGTGGCGGCGGCGGCGAGGAGAGCGGCCGCCAGCAGGCCGCCCCGCACCGCTTTCGCCGTGATCGTGTGGGTCATGCCCGAATCATCGGCACGCCGTCCCCCGTGCCCCAGCCCCGCTCACCCGAAAGGGAGCCCTCCGCTCAGTTCACCGACAGCCTGAACGTCATGTTCCCGAAGCCGACCTGGTCGCCCTCGCGGACGACGGCGGCGCCGATCACCCGGCGGCCGTTGACGGTGGTGCCGTTGGTGGAGCCGAGGTCGCGCAGGACCCACATCCCGCTCTGGCGGGTCAGCTCGGCGTGCAGGCGCGAGACGGTCTCGTGGTTGAGCCGCAGCCCGCAGGCGGGGTCGCGGCCTATGCGCAGCGGGTGCCCGGTGTTCTGGTGGGGCAGCAGCAGCTTGGGCAGCCGCTCGGCCTGCCAGGCCCGGCGCAGCCGTACCGTGAACCCGGACACCGCCTCGACGCTGCCGAACACCAGCCGGGCGACCCTGTTCTCCCGGGGCAGGTCGGCGGTGAGCGCGGCGAGTTCGTCGGACCGGCGGGCGGCCAGCGCGAGCTCCATGCGGCGGATGAAGGTGTCGTGCGACAGCCGGCCCATGGCGACGCCGTCGCGCAGCGCCTTCAGCGCCTTGTCGCGCTCCGCGTCGGACAGCCGCGCGGGAAAGGCGGGGAACTCGAAGGACGACGTCACGCTGGTGATTGTCGGTCAGTGAACCCCAGGTGTCCAGAAAACGGGGAAACGGCCGCCACGCGCGCGTACCGCGCGGCACCTGCGAGAAAGGAGGGTTTCGGTGCCGGATCGGCCCCCGGATCGATCTCGGTTGGCGCACCATGGGGGAGCTACGTCACGGTGAGCAGACGAAGGGGAACCGTCCGTGCAGTTCGAGGTGTGGGCACCGCAGGCCGGCCGTGTGACGCTCCAGTGCGACGGGGCCACTCGGGCGATGGAGCGCGATCCGCGGCGCGAGGGGTGGTGGACGGCCGAGGCGGAGGCGGACGACGGCTCGCGCTACGGGTTCGCCGTGGACGACGGGCCCGTACTGCCGGACCCGCGCTCGCGGCGCCAGCCGGACGGGCCGCACGGGCTCAGCGCGGTCGTCGACCAGGGGCGCCACGACTGGCGCACGGCGTGGGAGGGCCGTCCGCTCCAGGGGGCGGTGCTCTACGAGCTGCACGTGGGCACGTACACGCCCGAGGGCACGCTGGACGCGGCCGCGGAGCGGCTCGGGCATCTGGTGGAACTGGGCGTCACGCACGTCGAGTTGATGCCGGTCTGCCCGTTTCCCGGGCGGCACGGCTGGGGCTACGAGGGAGTGTCGCTGTGGGCGGTGCACGAGCCGTACGGCGGCCCCGAGGCGCTGAAGCGCTTCGTGGACCGGGCGCACGGGCTGGGACTCGGGGTGGTGCTGGACGTGGTGCACAACCATCTGGGGCCGGACGGCAACTATCTGCCCGCGTTCGGGCCGTACTTCACGGACACGCATCACACGCCGTGGGGCGCGGCCGTCAACCTGGACGCGTCCGGCTCGGACGAGGTGCGGGCGTTCCTGCTGGGCGGTGCGCTGGCCTGGCTGCGTGACTACCGGGTGGACGGGCTGCGGCTGGACGCCGTGCACGCGCTGGCGGACACGCGTGCGTACCCGTTCCTGGAGGAGCTGTCGGCGGGCGTGGACGCGCTCGCGGCGGAGCTGGGGCGGCCGCTGTTCCTGATCGCCGAGTCCGATCTCAACGACCCGCGGACCATCACCACGCGGGAGGAGGGCGGGCTCGGTCTGCACGGGCAGTGGAGCGACGACTTCCACCACGCGCTGCACACCGCGTTGACGGGCGAGTCGCAGGGCTACTACGCGGACTTCGCGCGGGACCCGTTCGCCGCCCTGGCCAAGACGCTCACCGGCGGGTTCTTCCACGACGGCACGTACTCGAGCTTCCGGGGACGTACGCACGGCCGCCCGCTGGACCGCGCCCGGGTCGCCGGGTACCGGCTGCTCGGCTACAGCCAGACGCACGACCAGGTCGGCAACCGCGCCCAGGGCGACCGGCTGTCGGCCCTGGTCTCCCCCGGGCTGCTGGCCTGCGCGGCGACGCTGACGCTGACGGCCCCGTTCACGCCGATGCTGTTCATGGGCGAGGAGTGGGCGGCGGGCACGCCCTGGCAGTTCTTCACCGACCACACCGACCCGGAGCTGGCCGAGGCCGTACGGCGGGGCAGGCGGCGGGAGTTCACCGCGCACGGGTGGGCCGAGGAGGACGTTCCCGACCCGCAGGACCCGGCGACCCGTGAGCGCTCCTGTCTCGACTGGTCCGAGCCGCGGGCCCCGCACCACGCGCGCGTGCTGGAGTGGTACCGGAGGCTGATCGCGCTGCGGGCCGAACTGCCCGACCTCACGGATCCCGATCTCGCCGACACCAAGGTCGCCTACGACGCCGAGGCGGGCTGGCTGGCCTTCCGGCGCGGCGACGTCCGGGTGGCCGTGAACCTCGCCAAGGAGTCCGCGCCCATCCCGCTGGGCACCCGCCCGGTGCGCATCCTGGCCGCGTGGGAGCCGGTGGAGGCGCCCGGCGAGGACGGGGTGCTGCGGCTGCCCGGGGAGTCGTGCGTGGTGCTGTCGCAGGACTGAGGGGGCGCCGGGGCGAGAGGCGGTACGGGACGCCGGGGCGAGGGCGGTACCGGAGCGCCGGGACCAGCGCGGTACCCGGGCGCCGGGACCAGCTCGCCGGGGCCAACGCGATACCCGGGCGCCGGGACCAGCTCGCCGGGGCCAACGCGATACCCGGGCGCCGGGACCAGCGCGGTACCGGGGTGCCGGGACAGGCCCTGGTATGCCCTAGTACTCGTCGTCCCCCGGCAGGTCCTTCTCGTCCTCCTCGTCCGCCGCCCGCAGCTCCGTGACCCGTTCCAGCAGGATGGCCTCCCAGGCGTGCCCCAGCTGGGTGCGCAGCAGCGGCAGCGGGACGGTCGTGTCCCGCCCGTCGAGGTGGGCGGCGAGGCGGATCACCGTGTCGCAGCGGGCCAGCCAGAGGCCGCGCAGGCAGGGGCGGGCGCCGTAGCCGGCGAGGGTGGCGGCGCGGACGGCGGCGGGGGAACCGACGGCGAGGGCGAGGCCCGCGATGTCCTCGGCGGGGTCGCCCAGGACCGCCAGGCCCCAGCCGAGGACCCCGCGCACCCGGCCCTCGGCGCTGACCACGAGGTGGTCGCCGGTGAGGGAGTGATGGACGAGGACGGCTCCGCCGGGCTGCGCGGCGAGCTGGACGGCCGCGGGCGGGGTGAGCTGGTGCAGCCGGGCCGCGTCGAACTCGTCGGCGGCCGCGATCCGTTCGGCGGCCTGTGCGGCCACGCGGCGCAGCGAGTCCAGGGAGCGCGGTGTGGCACGCGGGACGCCGAGGGCCTCGGCCTGTCGTGCGGGCACCTCGCGCAGTCCGGTGAGCAGCCCGGCGAGGTCGGCCTCCCCGATGGCGGAGACGTCCTGCCGGTCGCCCGAGCCGCCGGGCACCTTGGTGTCGAGGGTGCAGGCGAGGCCGGGCGCCCATTCGCCCTGGGCGACGCTGGCCGGTACGGCGACGGGGATGTGTGCCCTGACCAGGTCCCGCAGCCGCACCTCGCGGCGCAACAGGGTGGTGGCCTCCGGGTCGGTGGCGAGGCGGAGCACATGGCGGGTGCCCACCCACCAGGTGGTCCGTCCCACGCTTTCGGGGACCGGCCGTACCTCGGGGCCGGCGGGGTCCTGCACGCCGCCCTTGACGAGGGTGTGGAGCGCTCTGCGGACGATGTCCGCGCTGGGTGTCGGTGCCTGGGTCATGGTCACGCCGTTGTCGCTCGGGGGTGTGGTCGGCAGAGACGGGTTCCGGGCGGGTCGCCCGGTCAGTCCACTATGACCATCTCGCGCGTGGTGCCGCTCAGCCGGCGGCCTCCGTCCTCGACGACGGCGTCCCCCGCGAGCGGTCCGGCAGGCCTCGCGCCCGCGGCCGTCGGCGCTGCCCGCCCCGTCCGGGCCCGGTGGTCGTCGTCGGTGAAGGGCGCGGGCGTACGGCCGGTCATCCGGGCCTCCCTGGGCGGACGAAGGGGACTACGGGCAGCATCCTGCCCGCCCGGAGGGGGCGGCGCGAGCCGGTTCGGCACACCACATGGGAAGTTAATGGTCACTTCTTGCACAGCCATTAGCCCTAATGGTTTGATCATTTCTATCCGTTAGGGCGATGACTGGGGGACACGGAACCGTGCTCGTACTCGCGCACATCAGCGATCTGCATCTGGACGGCACCACGCGCGCGACGGAGCGCGCCCAGCGGGTCCGGGACCACCTGTGGAGGCTGCCGGGCCGGGTGGACGCCCTGCTGGTCACCGGGGACATCGCCGATCACGGCGCGGAGCCGGAGTACGAGGAGGCCGCCCGCCTGCTGGGGCTGCGCGACGGCGACACGCCGTTCCCGGTACTGACCTGCCCCGGCAACCACGACAGCCGGGCCCCCTACCGCAAGGTGCTGCTGGGCGAGCCCGCCGCGGAGGGGCCGGTCAACAGCGTCCGGGTGCTCGACGGCGCCGCCGTGCTGATGTGCGACTCCAGCATCCCGGGCGAGGACGACGGAGCCCTGGACGACGAGACGTACGACTGGATCGAGACGACGCTCGACGGGCTCGGCCCGGACCTGCCGGCGCTCCTGGCGTTCCACCACCCGCCGATCACCCTGCACCACCCCCTGCCGGACTCCTACCGGCTGGGCGACCCGGACCGGCTGGCCGCACTGCTGGCACGCCGGCCCCGGATCGCCGGGCTGATCACGGGCCACGCCCACACGGCGGCCGCCGGCGTCTTCGCCGGGCGGCCCGTCCTCGTGGGGCCGGGCGTGACATGGACGCTGCGGCTGCCCTGGGAGGGCGAGCAGGTCGCCGACCGGGACGCGCCGGTCGGGCTGGCCTTCCATGTGCTGGACGACGCCGGGGGCCTGACGAGCCACTTCCGTACGATCACGTGACCGGCGGTCAGGTGACGACGCCCGGTACGACCGTGAGCTGCTGGAAACCGCCGCTCTCGTGACGCACCGTCACCTTCACCTCCTGGCCGGGCCTGGCCTCCGCCACCGCGCGGGCCAGGTCGGCGGCTGTGTCGACGCGCGTGCCCCCGAAGTCGAGCAGCACGTCACCGCGGACCAGGCCCGCCGCGTGACCGGGTCCCGGGATGTGCACGCCGACGACCAGGGCGCCGGGCTTCTCGGCGTCGACCGCCTCCACGCCCAGGGTCGCGCCCGCGGGCGCCCGGGCGGCGGGCGTGGCCGGGGCGGACGAGGCCGCCGCACGTACCGGGGCGGGGGGCGGCGGGGCGCTCTGCCGCTGGAGTTCGGCGAGCCGGCTCATGCCGATCACGGTGGTGCCGACGGTGCCGAGGCCCACGCCGGACAGCACCAGGACCGCCCCCGCGAGCAGGCTCAGCAGCAGGGTGGTGAGCCGTCGGCCGCGGCGCCGGGCGGCGTGCGGGCGCCGGACGGGCGCCGGGGCGGTGCCGCCACCGGGCTCCTGGCCGGGCATCGGCTTGGGACGCAGCGCAGTCTGTTCCATGGTTCGCCTCCGCCTGGTGCTCTACCCGGCGCACCCGGCCGCGACGATCCCCGAACGAGTGAGGCTGACCTGCGGTCAGCAGCGGGAAGCCTTACCGGTCACCGGCCGGCTCGCCGCCCCGTGGCGCAGGGCCGTACGGAAGCCCGGACCCCGGCCGAGCGGAGCCGGCCCAGGGGCAGTCCTGCGCCGGGCGCGTCGATCCAGCGGGCATCGGTGAGGTCGCCCCCTACGACGGCACCCGGCCGCACCCGGTCGTCCGGGCCCCGGGCAGGGCCGCGGTCGAGCGGGCGGCCCCGCGTACGCGTCGGCGGCGGGAGCCGTCGCGTGGGGTGACGTGACCGCTCAGGCCAGGCCGGCGGGTACGGGCGGGAGGGCCGGGGCGGGCGCGCCGTCCGGGCGGAAGCCGTGGGTGCGGCGGGCCAGGTAGTCCGCCTTGTAACGGTCCACGGCGCGATGCCAGTTCAGGATGCCGGACATCCAGTCCCGCAGCGCGTCCACATAGCCGTCCATGGCCTCCCGGTCCTCGGCGGAGAGGGCGAAGTCGTCCTGGACGACGGGCAGTTCGACGGCCGCCACATGCTCGAACTGCTCCATGCGCTGGTTCATCAGGTCCGCGACGATCCGCAGCCCGGTCGGGTAGTCGCAGCCGAAGAAGTTCTGCACGACCAGGATCGCGTTGTGGACCTCGCCCTCGTACTCGATCTCCTTCTGGTACGAGAAGACGTCGTTGAGCAGACAGGCGAAGTCGATCGCGGCGTTCTCCAGGGAACGGACGGGGCCGCTGCGGTAGACCTCGGGCGCGATGCCCGGGGCGTGGCCCCTGCGGCACATGCTGAGGGTGAGGTCGGAGCCGAAGGTGGCCCGGCGCATCTCCAGGTAGTCGACGGGGTCGGGGACGCGGTGGTGGATCTGGTTGGCCAGTTCCCACAGCCAGCTCTCGGTCATCACGTCGACCGCGGCCTTCAGCGTGCGCCGGGCCTCCCGGTCCATGTCCGCCGTGGTGCGCCGCCACAGGTCGACGAGGCCGCGTTCCATGCCGTTCACCGGGGGCGGCGGCTCCTCGCCGTCCAGGGGCATACAGGCCGAGAGGCGTGCGGTGGTCAGCCGGGCGGCGACGAGGTCGCGGCGCCGGCCGAAGACGAGGGGGTAGTAGTCGTCGCCGTAAGTGCCCCAGGCCAGCCAGTGGGCGCTGAGGTCGAGCGCCTCCTGACTGCCGTCGGGGTCGAGCCCGGCCGAGCACAGCGCCAGGTCGCAGGAGTCGAGCTTGTCCTCGTCCCAGACGCCCTCGCTGAGGATGCCCATGCGGTGCGACCAGGCGACCAGGCCGCGCCGTGCCTCGTCGAGACCGGAGTTGAGGCGCAGGGGGAAGGGCATGCGGATGTCCGGGATCGCGGACGGGCCGACCCTCTGGAACGGGACGTGGCTGTGGGCGCGCAGCCGGTCCGCCGCGGTCGAGGCGAGCAGGGCCTGGATGTCGGCGGCACCGCCGAGGGGGCGGTTCCAGGGCGGGACGGAGGCGGCGCCCTCGTTCATGTAGCGGCTGGAGCGCATGTGCCACTCGTGGCCGCCGGACTGCCAGTCCTGGAGCCCCTTGGTGTACGCGGCGACCGCGGCGAGTTCGTCGGGGGCGAGGCCCTTCTCCAGCGCGACGGCGGGCACCTCGGTGAACGCGGTGTGCTCGAACTGGTGGAGGCGGGAGGTGAGGACGTCGTTGACGGTGTCGGCGGCCTGCTGGGTGGTGCAGCCGAAGAAGGTCTCCAGGACGAGCACGCCGTTGCTGTGCTCGCCCTCCTCCTCGACCTCCCGCTGGTAGGAGAACAGGTCGTTGCGCAGGTGCACGGCGTCGGAGAAGGTCTCCATCAGCACCCTGAGGGGCCGGGTCGCGGCGACGGACGCGGGTACCTCGGCGGTGGCGTACTCCACGAGTCCGGCGGACCAGGGGGCGCCGCCGACCTTGCGGCGCATCTCGATGTACTCGACCGGGTTGGCGATCCGGCCCTCGTTGATGTTCGACAGCTCCCACAGGGACTCGTTCAGCAGATGCTCGGTCGCCACGGCGAAGCGGTGGCGCCAGTCGGCCGACATCGCCGGTACGGTCCGCCTCCACAGGTCGTCGAGGCCGGCCTCGACCGGATTGGCCGGCTCGGGCACCGGGGCCGACAGGTCCATCGGCATGAACAGCGGCAGCCGGTCCAGATAGGCCTTGCCGCCCGCGCGGTCCTGGCTGCGCTTGAAGGTCTCCAGGAAGTGGTCGTCGAAGAAGAACACCCACACGTACCAGTCGGTGATCAGCGACAGGGCGGGGCCGTCGCAGTCGGGGTGGGTGTAGGCGCAGAGCAGGCCGTAGTCGTGCGCGTCGAGGTCGGACTGCTCCCAGATCCCGGAGCCTTCCAGCATGCCCATCTCCCGTGCCCACGCGCTGGAGTGGGCGCGGGCCTCGTCCAGGTGCGGGTTCAGCCGGGCGGGGTGGGGCATGTAGAAGTGCGGGAGTTCGAAGGGCTGGGTCATGGGCGGGCCCTACCCATGCGTTTTCTCGTGCATCCGCCTGGGCTCAGGTCATCACACCATCGCGTGAATCGCCGTTGGAGTGCGGAACTTTCGGGTGGGTGGGGGGTTCGGTGGGGGCCGGGGCGTGGTGCGGGGGCGGTGGGGGCCGGGTCGTGCTTCGGGTGCGGGCCGTCCGTGGCTGTTCGCGCAGTTCCCCGCGCCCCTGAGGGAGTGGTCGTGCAGTTTCTCGGGGCGATCGGGGCGGTGGTTGCGTGGTTCGCGCAGTTCCCCGCGCCCCTTGAGGGTGGGGTCGTGCGGATTCCCGGGCCGATCGGGTGCTGTACCGGGAGGCACTGCGAGGGCTGCCCGGGGAGTGGGCTGCGGGGCGGCCCGTGCGGCTGGTCCCCAACTTCATCACGGCGTCAAGTCACTCCCCCTGTCAGTGACTTGACGCCGTGATCCCCGCCCTCCCCACCCCGGGCCCGGGAGAGGAGGACGGGGGGCGGACCCGCCGGTGCCCATCCGCACCGGCCGGCCCGCCTGCCCGGGTGACCTCAGAAGGTCAGCTTCCAGCTGTTCAGCGTGCCGCTGTCCGCCGAGTAGACGTCCTGGACGCGCAGCTTCCAGGTGCCGTTGGCGACCTCGCTGGAGGCGTTCACCGTGTAGGTGGTGTTGACGTTGTCCGCGGAGTCCGAGGAGCTGGAGGACTTCAGCCGGTACGTCGAGCCGTCCGGGGCGACGAGGTCGATGACCAGGTCACCGCGGTAGGTGTGGGTGATGTTCACACCGACCTGGAGGGCGGAGGGGGCGTTGCCGGTGCGGCCGGTGACGCTGATCGGGGACTCGACCGCCGCGCCGCCGTCCGGGACGGCCACCGAGCCGGTGCTGGAGAACACGGTGCCGGTGCCGCCGGAGCCGCCGGTGACCGCCTGGACGGTCTTGGCGGCGTCGGCCAGGCCCGCGCCGCAGCCGCCGGTGCAGGAGCCGGGCAGCGCACGGGCGTTGGTCTTGATGGCCGACTCGATCTGGGCCGGGGTGAGCGAGGAGTTCGCCGACTTCATCAGCGCGGCCAGGCCCGCGATGTGCGGGGTGGCCATGCTGGTGCCCTGGTAGTAGGCGTAGGACTCGGTGGACGGCGTCTTGGTGCCGGAGTTCAGCGTGGAGTAGATGCCGTTCGCGGTACCGGTGCTGGTCTGGCCTCCGGGGGCCGAGATGTCCACCAGGGAGCCGTAGTTGGAGTAGCTCGCCTTGGCTCCGGTGCGGCTGGTGGCCGCGACCGAGATGACGTTGTTGCAGTTGCCCGGCGAGTGGTTCGCCACGTTGTCGTTGTCGTTGCCCGCGGCCACGACGACCGTGGTGCCGCGGTTCACGGCCGCGGTGATGGCCGACTGGGTGGCGGAGGTGCAGGCGCCGTCGCCGCCGAGGCTCATGTTGATGACCTTGGCGACGTTGGTGTTGGCGGGCACGCCGGAGACGGTGCCGCCGGACGCCCAGGTGATGGCGTCGATGATGTCGGAGTCGTAGCCGCCGCACTTGCCGAGCACCCGCAGCGGGGAGATCTTGGCGCCGTAGGCGATGCCCGCCATGCCCTTGCCGTTGTTGGTGGCCGCGGCGATGGTGCCGGCCACGTGGGTGCCGTGCCAGGAGGAGTTGCTGGCCGGGACGCCCGCGCCGCAGTCGCCCGCGTTGTACCAGTCGCCCGGGTCGGCCGGGTTGGAGTCGCGGCCGTTGCCGTCCACCGACACCGCGGTGTCGGAGATGAAGTCGTAGCCGCCGACGATGTTCGCGGCGAGGTCGGAGTGGGCGACGTAGCCGGTGTCAATGACGGCGACGGTGACGCCGGTGCCGGTGGTGGTGGTCCAGGCGCCCGGCACGTTCATGCCGGCGGTGGCCTCGAACAGGTCCCACTGCTTGGCGTAGTCGGTGTCGTTCGGGTCGGCCTTGGCCTTGTTCAGGCGGTCCGGGACGACGTAGGCGACCTGCGGGTCGGCCTGGAACTCGGCGATGACGTCGGCGACGTCCGTGCGGGTGAGGTCCTCGCCGAGGTCGACCAGGGCGGCACCGGTGCCGAGGCGGCGCTGGAAGTCGAGGCTCTCGCCCGCCTCCTTGCCCTTGGCGACGGCGTCGGCCTCGGCGGCCTTGTTGGAGGTGGCCTCGGTGGCGCCGGACTTGTAGCCGACGATCAGACGCTCGGCGGGGGCGCCCGGGGCGGCCTCGGTGCGGGCCGCGAGGTCGGCGGAGGCGGCCGGAGCGGAGCCGTCCTGGGCGACGGCGACCGTCGCGGTGGCGGCGGTGAAGAGCGCCGCGGACACCGCGGCGGCGGATATGAGTCTCCGGCGGGTGGAGGGAGAAGTACGCAAGGGCTTGCCTTTCGTGGCCGTACTCCGGGCACGCGGAGCGGCGGTCGAGCGCTTCTTCGTCGAAGCGGTGGGGGCTGTTCGAAAAGCGAAAAGCGGTGGCCGGCCAGGCGTGGTGCACCGACCCGTCGTGGGGGTTACCTGTGGGTCAGCTGTGCTGGAACGATAGGGAACGGGACGTGGGTAGGGGTACAGGGGAAACCCTTGACCAGGCCGGAAACCCACCCTCGCCATAGGGCACTTGAACTGGGATGCACCCTTTGGTCCTGGCTTGGCGCGCGCGTTCGCGCCGGGCCGTCGGCGTGATGCGCGCGCTCGCCCTCGGCCGGTGCCCTACGCCCCGATCCGGCCGACCCCGGCGGCTCGGGTCACCCTGATCGGCCGACGCGAGCCGCTCGGGCGGCCCCGTTCCAGCCGTCCCGACCCGGACGACGCCGACAGCTCAAGCCGCCCCGTTCCGGCCGGTGCTCAACGCCGAGGCCGCGCCCGTTCCGGCCGGTAATCAACGCTCAGACCGCGCCCGTTCCGACCGGTAATCAACACTGATGCCGCGCCCGTTCCGGCCGGTGCTGAACGCTGGGGCCGTGCTCTGCGTACTGCCCTCGGAACCCCGTACGCCCGACGAGCCGGAGGAGGCCCGCATGCCCGGCGCCCCCACCACCGCGGCCACCCCCACGGCCGCGGCCCCCATCAGCGCCGCCCCCGGCAAGGCCCCCGCCCGCACCGGCACCGCGACCGCCGCTCTCCCCGGCGGCGCCACCGGCGGAGCCCTCGCCCGCGCGGGCGCCCGTGCCGCCGTCGCCCTGCTGGTCCCCGCGCTGGCCCTGGCCGTGTCGGCCCCGGCGCACGCGCACGGCGCGCCGACGGACCCCGTCTCGCGGACGGTGGCCTGTTCGCCCGACGGCGGCGCACGCGCCGGTTCGGCGGCCTGCCGGGCGGCGGTCGCGGCGAACGGCGGGCCCGTCGCCGCGTGGGACAACCTGCGGCTGCCGGACGTCGGCGGCCGGGACCGGCAGACCGTCCCCGACGGCCGGCTGTGCAGCGCGGGCCTGCCCGGCTACCGGGGCCTGGACCTGGCCCGCGCCGACTGGCCGGCGACCCGGCTCACGCCGGGCGGCACGATCACGGTGTCGTACGCCTCGACGATCCCGCACGCCGGGTCCTTCAAGTTCTTCCTGACGAAGCCGGGTTACGACCCGACGCGACCGCTCACCTGGTCGGACCTGCCGGAGCGGCCGTTCGCCGAGGTGCGCGACCCGGCGCTGACGGGCGGCGCCTACCGGATGCGCGCGACGCTGCCGTCGGACCGGACCGGGCGGCATGTGCTGTACACGGTGTGGCGGAACAGCAGCACGCCGGACACCTACTACTCCTGCTCGGACGTGGAGTTCGCGTCGGCCGCGAAGCCGGCGAGGCCGACGCCGACAGCCCCGGCCGAGGGCGCGTCCGAGGCCGGGTCCGGGAGGAATCCGGCCGGCGCCGCGACGAGGACACCCGAGGCCGCCGAGCCTTCCGCGGCCCGGACGCCGGCGACCGTGGAGGAGAGCTCCGGGACGGTGAAGGACCCCGCGGACGTGAGCACGCGCCGGCCGGTCGACGCGACACCCGTCGCACAGGCCGAGTCCGGGCCCTCCGCCCCCTGGGTGGCGGGCGGTGCCGCCGGTGTGCTGCTGCTCACCGGCGGCATCACCCTCGCCCTGCGACTGCGCCGCGGAGCGTGAACCAGCCTTGTATGGGCCTCAGTTGACGAACACCGCCGCACCCGCGGCGGTCACCGGGGCGTACTTCGCCGTCGACCGGCCTGCTGCTGTCGCTGGGCACCTGGGTCACCTCGAACCTGGGCGGCCTCCCGCTGGGACTGGTCCCCGGGGTCGCCGACAGCTGTCTGGTCCTCGGCCGGCTGCCCGACCAGGGACCTCGCCGCGGCCGCGGACGCCGTCGCCGCGAGGCCCGCGCGACCGCCGCCGTGCGCTGAGCGGAGGGGGCCGCGGGGAGAGGTGTGCGCACCTCCCCACGGCCCCCGTCCGTCCGGCCGGCGGGATCAGCCGAGGCCGGCCGACTTCAGCCAGGCCTTGGCAACGTCCAGCGGGTCCTTGTTCTCCAGCTGCACCTGGGAGTCCAGTTCGAGCAGCGTCGCGGTGTCGAGCTCGGCGGAGACCGCGTTGAGCGCGGCGACGCCCTCCTCGGACAGACCGCTCTTGTAGACCAGCGGCGTGACGTTGGCGAACCCGAAGAGGTTCTTCGGGTCCTTCAGGACGACGAACTTCTCCTTGGTGATGGTCGGGTCGGTGGTGAAGATGTCCGCGGCCTGCACGGCGTTCTTCTTCAGCGCCGCCTGGGTGAGCGGGCCACCGGCGTCCAGCGCCTTGAAGGACTTGAACTTCAGGCCGTACTCGGACTCCAGGCCGACCAGGCCCTGGTGGCGGGTCTGGAACTCCGGGGAGCCGCCGATGACCAGCTCGGGCGCGGCCTCCTTGAGGTCGGCGAGCGAGGACTCCGCGGTGAGGCCGTACTTCTTCGCGGTCTCGGCGTTCAGCGACACCGAGTCCTTGTCCTCGGCGGGCGAGGACTCCAGCAGCGTCAGCTTGGGGTCCAGCTTGGCCTGGGCCGCGGAGTTCACCGCCTCCGCGGACTCCTGCGCGGCCTTGGGGTCGAGATAGGCCAGCAGCGAGCCGTTGTACTCGGGCAGCACGGTGATCGTGCCGTTCTTGAGCAGGCCGTACGTGGTCTCGCGGCTGCCGATGTTGGGCTTGTAGGTGACCTTGATGCCCTTGGCCTTCAGGGCCTCGCCGTAGATGTCGGCGAGCAGGGTGCTCTCGGCGAAGTTGTTGGAGCCGACGACGACGGTGTCACCGGCGGGCTTGTCCCCGCCGGCGAGCGGGTTGTCGTCGGTGCCGTCGTCGGACGAGCCACAGCCCGCGACGAGCACCGCCGTCACGGCGAACAGGGCGGCGGCCGCACCGCGGCGTCTCGGACTGGTCCAGCTGCTCTTCACGATTGCAGTCACAATTCCCGTTCCGGACTCGGAAGTTCGATGGGCAGATCTGGTGTTGACGACGGGTGTGCGGGGTGCGGCCCGCGCACCCCCATCGATCCAATCCAGCCGGTTCTCGATGAGTCAAGAGCGGCCAGGTCACCATCTGGCTTCGACGAGTGACCAGTTGTGATTGAGGGATGAACGAAACGTCATCGCACGATGGCTGGTTGTAACGGACTCTTGACGGGACTCGACCGGTCCGGTCCGTCAAATGGCGGTACTCTCGCCGAAGTTGGCATGGACCACAGCAGCCCCTCGGACCTCGCCGTGCCCCGACACGCCCCGAAGGAGGCGCCGTGTCCCCGAACGAGCGAAGCGTTCTGCGCGGCTTCGCCGACCGGTGGCCGTTCCGCCGCAAACTCAACGTCCTGCTCGGCGTCCCGCTCGCGGTCATCGCCCTGCTGCTGACGTACCTCGTCACCGATCTGCTCCAGGAGTCGCGGCGGGCACGGGAGGCGGCCCGGCTGGTGCGTGACAGCACCCAGGTCGCCCGGCTGGTGGACCGGCTGGAGGCGGAGCACCAGCAGGCGGTCCTGCTGTCGGTGCGGCACGAGGCCGCCGAGGGCGTCGCCCGGCCGTCCACCGCCGCCTACCGTGAGGCCCAGGCCGTCGTGGACCGGCAGCTCGACGAGGTGCGCCGGACCTTCGGCGGCCGGCTGCCGCCGACCGAGTCCCAGGCCCTGCTCGAGGTCGAGGCCCTGGACGGGCTGCGCGACACCGTCGAGCGGGGGTACCTGCCCGCCGAGAACATCGACCCGGCGTACGCGGGCGCCGCCCAGGGGCTGATCGACGGGCTCGGCCTGAGCCGCGACTCCGTGCTCGCCGCCACCTTCACCGGCGGTCTGCTGGACTCGCTGCTGCGCGCCGGGGCCGCCCACGGCGCCTTCGAGACCGGGGTGTTCGCCGCGGGCACCCGCGACTCCAACGCGCTGATCCAGCTGCTCGGCGCGGTCGGCTCCTACGAGCAGTACACCTACCAGGCCGAGCGGTTCACCCGGCTGGCCACCGAGGAGCAGGCCGAGCGGCTGCGCACGGTCGAGCACAACACCGCGCAGGCCGCCATCGCCCAGCGGTACGCCGAACTGCGGATCGACCCCGGCGGCCTCCAGGCCGGCGACCTGGGCGAGGTGCGGGCCGCGTTCCGGCAGTCGCTGGCCGACTACCCCGACTACCGCGCCCAGGCCGGCATCCGGCTCGCCGTCACCACCTCGCTGATCGGCGAGATCGCCGACCGCGCCGACGACGCCTCCGCCGACGCCCAGTTGCGCGCGGGACTGCTGCTGGGTCTCGCCCTGTTCGGCTGTGCCGCGTGGCTGGCCCTGTCGGTCGTGGTGCGCCGCTCCGTCGTACGGCCCGTGCAGGCGCTCACCGGGGCCGCGCGGGAGGTGGCCGAGGTCGCGGGGCGCGAACTGGCCCGGGTGGCCGACGACGACACCGAGGACGACGGCCCGCCCCGGCTGCGCGCGATCCCGGTCACGGCCAGGGACGAGATCGGGGAACTCGCGGAGGCCTTCAACCGGGTGCAGAGCACGGCGGCCGCGCTGCTGGAGCGACAGGTGCTCAGCCGCCGCAACGTCGCCGAGATGTTCGGGCACGTGGGCCGCCGCGTCAGCAACCTCACCACCCGCCAACTGGCCCTGATCGACGCCGTCGAGCGCGGCGAGACCGACCCCGCGCTGCTCGAACGCCTCTACCGCATCGACCACATCGCGGTCCGGCTGCGCCGCAACGCCGACAGCCTGATCCTGCTGGCCGGACTGCGCGAGACGCTGCTGAACGCCGGTCCGACCGAACTCACCACCGTCGTCCGCGCGGCCCTCGGCCAGATCGAGGGCTATCAGCGCGTCGAACTGCACGCCGGGACCGAGGCACGGCTGGTCCCCGACGTGACGAGCGACCTGACCCTGATGGTCGCCGAACTCCTCGACAACGCCGTGCGGTTCTCCCCCGCGGACACACCGGTCGAGGTGACCGTCGTGGCCGGGACGGACGGGGCGACGGTCACCGTCACCGACCACGGGCTGGGCCTGAGCCGCGACCGCCTCGCCGAGGAGAACGCCCGTCTCGTACGGCGTGAGCGGCTGGACCTCGTGCCCACGCGGGTGCTCGGCCTGTTCGTGGTCGGCGCGCTGGCGCGCCGCTGGGGCATCGGCGTCCGGCTGTCGCGCACCCGGGGCGGCGGGGTCACGGCCGCGGTGACCGTACCGGCGTCGCTGCTGGCGTCGACCGGACCGGCCGCGGCACCCGTACCCGCTCCGGCGGCCGCGGTGCCCGCCGGGGCGGCAGCTGCCGCCCCGGCGCCCGGGTCCCGTACGGCGACGGTGGCGGACGGCGACGGCCCGCGGGAGGCCTCGGACGCGCCCGCGGCCCGTCCACGGGAGACCGCGGCCGTGCGCGAGGACCCCGCGCCCCCGGGCGCCCCGTCGGCCCAGCCCCCGCTCCCCCGCCGCGTCCCGCGCCGCAAGGCCCCGGAGGGGACCCCGCTCGTCCCCAGGGCCCGCACCGAGCCGCGTCCGGACCCCGCTGGGGAGACCCCGGACAGCCGTGTCTCCGGCCGGCCCCTGCGCCGCCGGGTCCGGGGCGCGACCCTCGGGACGACCGCCCCGGACACCGGCCGGCCCGCCACGGCCAGGTCGACGTCCCCCGCCGACGCGGACGCCGTACGCAGCGAGCTGGAGGAGTTCGAGGCGGCGGTGGCACGCGCCCACCACGACAGCGCACGGGACGACGACGGGGCACAGGACGGCGACGGCCCCGGCGGCGCCGGGAACCGGCCCGACGGCGAACGGCACGGCACACAGCGGCACGGCACACAGCGGCACAACGCCGCAGACACCCCCGCGGAAGGAGCGGAGCAGTGAGCACGTCGACAGACGACACCCCGGCCGAAGGGGCCGGGCCCGAGGATCTGCGCGCGGCCGCGGCGGACTTCACCTGGCTGCTCAACCGTTTCGCGACGGAGACCGCGGGCGTGGTCGACGCGATCGCGGTGTCCTCGGACGGGCTGCTCATCGCGGTGGCCCAGTTGCGCGAACGCGCCCACTCCGAGCGGCTCGCGGCGATCGTCTCGGGCCTGACCAGCCTCGCGGCCGGCGCGTCCGGCAACTACGGCCTGGGCGCCCTGAACAAGGTCATCATCGACCTGGAGGGCGGTCATGTGCTGGTCTCCGCGATCGGCGCCGGTGCCGTGCTCGGCGTGGTCGCCGACAAGGGGGCCAAGCTCGGCAACATCGCCTACGAGATGACCCTGTTCGCCAACCGCGCCGGGGCCACGCTCAGTCCGCAGCTCGTGCTGGAGCTGAAGAACAGCGTCGGCGTCGCGCAGTCCGGCTGACGGCCGAGAGGACCTGCATCACCATGGCGGCGGACGACGGCACCCCGGACGGGCCCCGGGCGGGGGAGGACCCGCCCGAGCCGGTCGGGCCGGTCGCCGCCGTCCGGCCGTTCCTGGTCACCGCGGGCCGGGTCGCGCCCGACGCCGAGGGGCGGCCGATGCCCGTCGAGACCCAGGTGGTGGCCACCGCAGAGGGACTCGCCGCGCTGGACCGGCTGTCGTTCGAGCGGCACGACATCGTGGCCGCGTGCCGGCGGCCGCAGTCGATCGCGGAGATCGCGGCACGGCTGCGGCTGCATCTGAACGTCGTCCGCGTCCTGGCCGAGGACCTGCGTACGGCGGGCCAGCTGACGGTGCATCTGCCCGACACGGCCGCCGTCCACGACTCGTCCGTCCTGCGCAGGGTCATCGAGGGCCTGCGTGCCGTCCCCGACTCCCGAGGAGCACTGCGTGACTCCGGCTGAGCAGTCCGGCGCCGCCGCCGCGGGGGCCCCCGAGCGCCCGCCGCTGCCGGTGAAACTGGTGATCGCGGGCGGCTTCGGGGTGGGCAAGACCACCGCCGTCGGCTCGATCTCCGAGATCGAGCCGCTGACCACCGAGGCGTCGATCACCGAGGTGGCGGCGGAGGTGGACGACCTGTCCCACACCCCGCGCAAGACCACGACCACCGTCGCGATGGACTTCGGCCGGATCACCGTCGACCCCACGCTGACGCTGTATCTGTTCGGTACTCCCGGGCAGGAACGGTTCGGTTTCATGTGGGACGACATCGTCGAGGGCGCGGTCGGCGCGCTGGTCGTCGTCGACACCCGCCGTCTGGACGACTGCTACGCGGCCGTGGACTACTTCGAGCACCGCGGCATCCCCTTCGCGGTCGGCGTCAACGCCTTCGACGGGCATGTCGAGCACGCCCTGGACGAGGTCCGCTGGGCCCTCGACGTCTCCGCGGGCGTCCCGGTCGTGGTGTTCGACGCCCGCGAGCGCGGCTCCGTGCGGGACGCGCTGCTGGAGGTGCTGCAACTGGCCCTGGCCCGGTCGGAGGCGCGGCCGTAGGCGGTCCTCTCCTGCCGGGGACGGCCCCGCCCTCCCGGTCACGCCCGGGCGCTTCGCCGCACCCCCGCCGAGACCGTCAGTCTGCCTGCCGCCCAGAACACCGCCAGGGTCACCAGGGCCAGGCCCGCGACCAGGGTGGCGCCGCCGACCACCTTCTCGTAGTCGCGCTGGTAGAGGCCGTCGATGATGTACCGCCCGAGGCCGCCGAAGCCGACGTACGCCGCGATGGTGGCCGTGGACACGATCTGCACGGCGGCCGTGCGCAGCCCGCCGAGGACCAGCGGCAGGCTCTGGGGCAGTTCCACCCGGAGCATGATGTCCGTCTCGCGCATGCCCATGCCGCGGGCGGCGTCCACCGGGGACGGGTCGACCGAACGCACGGCCTCGTACGTGGTGACCAGGATCGGCGGTACGGCGAGCACGACCAGCGGGATCATCACCGGAGCCATGCCGAAGCCCAGCAGCATGGTCAGCAGCACCAGCAGACCGAAGGTGGGCAGGGCGCGCCCGGCGGTGGCGATCAGGGCGAGGACGTTGCCGCCGCGGCCGTAGTGGCCGGTGACCAGGCCGACCGGCAGGCCGATCGCGGCGGAGAGGCCGAGGGCCTCCAGGGTGTAGCCGACGTGCTCGGCCACGCGGGTGGGGATGCCGTCGTAGCCGTGCCAGTGGGTGCCGTCGCTGAAGAAGGCGTTCGCGAAGTCGAGAATGCTCACGGGGCGTCCTCCTTCACGGGCGCCTTGCGGGGGGCGCCGACGCCTCCCCTTGAGGTGGTGCCTCCCTCGGGAGTGGCGCCTCCCCCTGAGGTGGCACCTCGCGGCATCCAGGGGGTCAGCAGCAGCCGTACGCCGACCAGCAGCGCGTCGATCAGGACCGCGAGGACGGCCATGGTGAGCACGGCGTTCCAGGCGAGCTCCGGCCGGTTGTAGATGGCGGCGTCGTGCAGCAGGTTGCCGAGGGCGCCCTGGTTGCCGATGAGCATGCCGACGCTGACCAGGGAGATGCTGGAGACGGTCGCCACCCGCAGCCCGGCGATGATCGCGGGCACGGCGATCGGCAACTGCACCTGCGCGTAACGGCGCAGGGGGCCGAAGCCCATGGCGCGCGCGGCGGCGAGGGTCTCCGGCGGCACCGAGCGCACACCGTCGACGATCGCGGGGACGAGCACGACGAGGGTGTAGACGGTGAGCGGGATCATCACCGTCAGCTCGGTCTGGCCGGTGTAGTCGATGAGGACGACGAAGAACGCCAGCGACGGGATGGCGTAGAGCACGGTCGTCACGGCCAGCACGGGCGGGTACAACCACCGCAGCCGTACGCACAGTTGGGCCAGCGGCAGGGCGAGCAGCAGCCCGCCGAGGACGGGCAGCAGCGCCTCGCGCAGGTGCAGCCCGATCAGCCCGAGCCAGCTGTGCTGGAGGTCGCTGGGGATGTCGAAGAAGCGGTTCACCGGGCGGCCTCGGCGTCGGCGTGGGCCGCCTTGCCGGAGGGGCTCGCCTCCCCGGACCGGCTCGCGGGGACCTCGGCGCCCGCCGGTGCCGGGCGGCCCGCGGCGTGGGCGCCCCGGATGGCCTCCCCGATGACCGTCTGCGAGACGACCCCCACGGCCCGCCCCTCGGCGTCCACGGCCACCGCCCAGCCCGTCGGCGAGAGCACGGCACAGTCCAGGGCCGCCCGCAGCGAGTCCTCGCCGAAGACGAACGGCCGCCCGTACGACAGGAGTCGCGCGGGGTCGATCTCCCCGGCGGCCAGGTCGCCGGGCTCGCTCCAGCCGAGCGGCCTGCCGTCCAGGTCGGTGACGAGCAGGTAGGGGAACTCCCCGGTGGCACGGGCGGCGAGCTGCTCGGCGGTGGAGTCGACGGCCACGACCGGGGCGGAGAGCAGCTCCAGTCCGGCGGAGCCGAAGAAGGACAGCCGGCGGATGCCGCGGTCGGCGCCGAGGAAGTCCTCGACGAAGGCGTCGGCGGGTTGCGAGAGCAGCTCCGCGGGCGGCGCGAACTGGGCCAGGCGGCCGCCGGTGCGCAGCACGGCGACCATGGTGCCGAGCTTCACCGCCTCGTCGATGTCATGGGTGACGAAGACGATCGTCTTGCCCAGTTCCGCCTGGAGGCGCAGGAGTTCGTCCTGGAGCTGCTTGCGCACCACGGGGTCGACGGCGGAGAACGGCTCGTCCATCAGCAGCACGGGCGGGTCCGCGGCCAACGCCCTTGCCACGCCGACGCGTTGCTGCTGACCTCCGGAGAGCTGGTAGGGGTAGCGGCGGGCCAGGGCGGTGTCCAGGCCGACGCGTTCCATGAGTTCGCGGGCGCGGTCCCGGGCCTTGGCCCGGCCCCAGCCCAGCAGACGGGGGACGGTGGCGATGTTGTCGAGGATCGTGCGGTGCTGGAAGAGGCCGGCGTTCTGGATGACGTAACCCATGGACCGGCGCAGGGTGTTGACCGGCTGCCGCCGGATGTCCTTGCCATCGAGGAGGATGCTGCCCTCGGTCGGCTCGACCATCCGGTTGATCATGCGCAGGGTCGTCGTCTTGCCGCAGCCGGAGGGGCCGACGAGGACGGTGACCGCGCGGTCGGGTATCTCCAGGGAGAGCCGGTCGACCGCCACCGTGCCGTCCGGGTACCGCTTGGTGACTGCGTCCATCCGTATCAAGACGTGGGTGCCTTCCGGTGGTTGGGCGGTGGGGGGCGCTTGCCCGGAAGTCTAGACGGAGGGTGTTGCGGGGGTGTGGTGGTGCGGGGTGGGGGGCGGGGGTCGTTGTGCTCGGGCCGCGGGGCCGTTGTGGTTTGTGGCGTGGGTGTGTGCGGGGTCGTCGTGGTTTTTCGCGCCGTTCCCCGCGCCCCTACAGGGGGCGTCGCCGCGTGGGTGTGTGCGGGGTCGTTGTGGCCTTTTGCGCCGTTCCCCGCGCCCCTACAAGGGGGCGTCGCGTGGGTGTGTGCGGGTCCGTCGTGGTTTTTTGCGCCGTTCCCCGCGCCCCTTCAGGGGATTCGTCGCGTGGGTGTGTGCGGGTTCGGTCCAGCGGTGGTGGGCGGTCGGTCGGGCCATGGCGATGCGGCGGTCGGACCAGCGGCTCACCGGCCGAGTGGGCCCCGCGCGGCCGGGTCGTCGTCCGGTGCGTCCGCGCGGGGATGCAGTCGGGCCGCCAGGACGGCCACGTCGTCCTCGGCGTGACGGGCGTCGAGCCGGGTGAGGACCGACTCCAGGACGGCCTCCACGTCCGGCTCGCCGGCGAAGCGGAGCCGGGCCAGCCGGTCGAGGGACCGGTCGATGTCCTCGCCCCGGTGCTCGACCAGCCCGTCGGTGAACAGCAGCAGGGTCTCGCCCCGCCCGAGCCGGTAGGTGCCCGCCTCGTAGCCGCCGAGCCCGGTGCCGAGCGGTGGCCCGACCGGCACGGGCAGCAGGGTCGTCTGGCCGTGGGCGTCGATCACGGCGGGCGGCAGGTGCCCTGCGCTGGCGAGGGTGATCTGCCCGCGCGCCGGGTCGACCCGGGCGATCAGACAGGTCGCGGGGCGGCGGTCGGGCTCGCCCGAGACGATGTCGTCGAGCTGGCGCAGCACCCGGTGCGGGGGCAGGTCGGCGGAGGCGATGTAGCGCAGCGACTGCCGGTAGGCGGTCATGTCCACGGCCGCCTCGACGCCGTGTCCCATCACGTCGCCGACGACCAGCAGGGTGCGGCCGAAGTGCAGTCGGACGGTCTCGCACCAGTCGCCGCCGACCAGGCTGCGCCGGCCGACGGGCTGGTAGCGGATGGCCACGTCCAGGTTGGGGTGCGGGCGGCCGGGTTCGGCGAGCAGGGCGCGCTGGAGGTCCCCGACGATCCGGCTGATCCGGGCGTACTCGCGGGCGTGTCGCAGATGGGAGGCGGCCCGCTCGGCCAGCAGCGCGAGGAACTCCGCCTCCGGGTGGGTGAAGGGCGCCGCGTGGCGGCCGCAGACCAGCATGCCGAAGCGGGCGTCGCCGGTGGCGACCGCTACGCACAGCGCGGGCCGGACACGGCCGCCGGGTGCGGCGCCGGCCCAGCCGCGGCCCTGCCCGACGTCCTGCGCCGCCACGGCGGCCACCCAGCGGGGTTCGGGCAGCAGGTCCGCGTCGCCCTGGACCGCCTCGTACCGTGCCACGCTCTCGGCGGGGGCCGTCAGCAGCGCGGCCGCGCAGCCGGCGTACCGGGCGGCCGCGCGGGTCAGCTCCTCCCTGGTGCCGTCCTCGTCGAGCGTGGTACCGATCCCGGCGAGCGCGTCCCGCACGGCCGCCGTTCCCGTGGGCACCCCCGGCGCGGCCGTCGTACCGCTCTCCCCTTCCTGGCTCTCCCCGCGCCGCCGACGGCCGCCGGAGAGCACCCTTCCGGGTCTTCGGGGCGCGTGGATCCAACGCGGGACACTGAACACCCTAAAAGGGTTGCAAACCGGGACTGAAAACGCATAAGAGTGCAGGCCGCGTGACGGGGCGCCAGCGCGGGCAGAACGGTCGTGGGGGCGGATACCGGCCTCGGACCGCACGGCGACTCCGACGACCGAGGCGCCGGCTCCTCCGGCCGAGGCCACACCCCCTACGCCCCACCGCTCCCCTCTCCCCGTCGTACCTCCTGCCCGCCCCGTCCCCCACAGGCCCTGCCCGGCCGCACCACCCCCGCCCGCCCTCGCCAGGACCCCGGCCCGTCCGGGGCCGGGGTCCTGGCGAGGGCGGGTCACCGTGTCGCCCAGCCGCCCGCGCCGCTTCCGCTGCGCGACACCGTGGCGTCATGCCGGGCGGGGACCTTTCGGTCGTCCCCTCCCCGGGTGCCCTCCCCCAAGGTGCGCCTCCCCGCCCCGTTTGTCTTCGTCCGCCCCGCGTCCCCGCGCGGGGCGGGACGCGGAAGGACGACGTACGCCGTGACCCTGCCGCTCACCGGGCCTCCCCCTGCCCTCCCCGCCCCCGTCCGCTCCCCCGCCTCCGCCCGCGCCCTGCGCCTCACACTGAGCCTGCTGCCGCTGCTGCTGATCGCCGCGTGGGCGGCGGTCGACCTGCGCACCGTGCGCGAGGGCACGGCCCGGCTGGCCGCCGCCGACCCCGGCTGGCTGCTGGCCGCGTCCCTGTTCACCTGCCTCGGCTGGGTGGCCGCCGCCTGCGTCCGCCAGGGCGCCGTACCGGAACGGCTGCCGCCCGGCCTGCTGCTGGCCTCGCAGTTCGCCGCGGGCGCCGCGAACCATGTGCTGCCGGCCTCCCTGGGCGCGCACGCCGTGACCCTGCGCTTTCTCCAGAAGCGCGGCGTCCCGCTGGCCCGCGCGACCGCCTCGCTCGCCCTGTACTCGCTGGTCAGGCCCATCGCGAAGACGTTCGTCCTGGTGGTCTTCGTGCTGGTCGCCCCGGACCTGCTGCGGTTCGGCGACCTCGTCCCGGACAGTTGGGCGCTGCTGCTGACCGCGGGCGGCGCGCTGGCCGGGCTGGCGGCGGCCGGGGTGATCGTCGCGGTCGTGCGCCCGCTGCGCCGGCCGGTGCTCGGTTTCCTGCGCACCGCCCTGAGCGACGCGCGGCTGCTGCACACCATGCCGGGCCGGTATCTGCCGCTGTGGGGCGGAGCCGCCGCGACGCCGCTGCTCCAGGGCAGTGTGATCGCGTGTGTGGGGTTCGCGCTGGGCCTGCCGCTGTCGTGGGCGCAGGTGGTGCTGGCCCTGCTGGTGGCGAGTACGGCGGTGGGTGCCGTGCCCGCGCCCGGCGGCATCGGTCCCGTGGACGCGGCGCTCGTCTTCACCATGGCCGCGTTCGGCGCCCCGGTGGGCCTGGCCACGGCGACCGTGATCGGCTACCGCGTCCTCACGGTCTGGATCCCCCTGCTGCCGGGCGCCCTCGTCCTGTCGGCCCTGGTCCAGCGCAAGGTGCTCTGAGGCCCGCCTGGCCCGCCCGTCCCCCTACCGCCCGGCCCGGTCCCGCCCCGCCGCCACGAACCCCGCCTCCAGCTCATCCACCCGCGGCCGCGCCGCCACCGCCCGCACGGCCACCGCCGCGGCGTGGCCGTCGCCCACCGGTACGTCGGACACGCTCCAGCCCCCGGGGCCTGGCCCGGCGTCCGTCCCGCCGAGGTAGTCGGCGTCGAGGGGCCGCCCCAGGCCCGTGCCCAGGCCTTTGAGATAGGCCTCCTTGCGGGCCCAGACCCGGGTGAACACCGCCGGGGCGAAGCCGCTCTCGGCGATCTGCCGGCGCTCGAGCGGATGCAGGGCGCCCGTCAGCCCGGGGACGTCGGAGGCGGCCGGGTACGGCTCGACGTCCACACCGACCGGCTGCGCGGCCAGCGCGATCAGCACCCGGTCGCCGCCGTGCGAGAGCGAGAAGTGCGGTGCTCCGGGCACCCCCAGCACCGCCGGCCTGCCGTGCGGCGCGCCGCAGCACGGGCAGGCCTCCCGGAAGTAGGCGACCTCGGCGGGCGCGACCCCGAGGCGCGCCCCCAGCAGCCGCCGCAGGGCGACATGCGCGGCCCCGTAGCGCACCCGGTCCGCGGCGTGGCGCAGCCGCTCCAGCCGGGCCCGCTCGTCGGCGTCGAGTTCCCGCGTGTCCACGGCGGACTCGTCGAGCGCGCCCACCCGCAGCGACCACAGCCCGACGGCCTCCCCGGTCATCGCCGCAGGCCCGGCCGTCATCGCCGCAGCCCGGCGTCCACGATCTTGCAGACCTCGGCCAGCCGCTCCTCGGCGTCGAAGTAGAAGTGCCCGCCGTCCAGGACGTGCGTCTCGAACGCCCCGTCCGTCTCCGTACGCCAGGAACGCATCGACTCGGCCGGCACATACGGGTCGGCGTCCCCGACGAGGGTCACGACCGGGCACCGCAGCGGTGGGCCGGACCGGTACGTGTAACCGGCGAGCAGGGTGACGTCCGCGCGCAGCCAGGACAGCGCGATCCGGATCATGTCCGGGTAGGCCAGCAGCTCCTGGGCGAGTCCGCCGAGCAACTGGAGCTCGGTGACGAGTCCTTCGTCGTCGTACTCGGCGAGCCTCGCCGCCAGATCGGCCTCCTGGGCGGCCGAGGGGGCCTCCCGGGCGGACACGAACAGGGCGTCGGGCGGCGGCCCTTCGCGCTCCAGCCGCCGCGCCGCCTCGAACGCGAGCACCGTCCCCATGCTGTGCCCGAACAGGCCGAACGGCCTGCCGTCGCCGAGCGCGGACAGCAGTTCGCCCCAGGCGCCGTCGAGGATCTCGTCCACGTCCCGGGCCGCGGGCTCCGCGATGCGCTCCTGCCGCCCGGGGTACTGCACGACCAGCGTCTCCGTGCCCGTACTGCCCAGGGACCGGGCGAGGGTGCGGTAGTAGCTCGCCGAACCCCCGGCGTGCGGAAAGCAGATCAGCCGCTGCCGGGGCTCGTCGAGCGGGAGGTAACGCCGTATCCACGCACCCGAGGGCGCCATGCCCGTGCCCTCAGCTCTCGTCCGCCGCCAGCCTCAGGGAGATCGAGTTGATGCAGTACCGCTGGTCCGTGGGCGTGGGATACCCCTCGCCCGCGAACACATGGCCGAGGTGCGACCCGCAGCGGGCGCACCGCACCTCGGTGCGGAGCATTCCGTGCGAGCGGTCCTCGATCAGTTCGACCGCGTCCGTGTCGCGCGGGTCGTAGAAGCTCGGCCAGCCGCAGTGCGACTCGAACTTCGTGGCGGAGGTGAACAGTTCGGCGCCGCAGGCGCGACAGGAGTAGACGCCCTCGGTCTTGGTGTCGGTGTACTCACCGGTGAAAGCGGGCTCGGTGCCCGCCTGCCGCAGCACGGCGTACTCGGCCGGGGTCAGCTCCGCACGCCACTGCTCGTCCGGCTTCTCGACGTCGTACGACATGAGCCCTCATTCCTCACTCAGACGGGGACAGACGGTCCAGGATGCGCGGGCCGAGGTCGGTGACATCGCCCGCTCCCATGGTGAGAACGAGATCGCCAGCCTTCGCCATTCCCGCGACGACGCCGGGCACCTCGGTCCTGTCGTGCACGGCGGTGACGTCCGCACCCGCCGCCCGCGCCGCCTCGATGATCAGCTCGCTGGTCACCCCGGGGATCGGGTCCTCGCGGGCCGGGTAGATGTCGAGCACCACGGAGGCGTCGGCGAGCGCCAGCGAGGCGCCCATCTCCTTGCCGAGCTCCTGGGTGCGCGAGAACAGGTGGGGCTGGAAGACGACGAGGATGCGCGCGTCCCCGGCGGCCGCCCGCATCGCCTCGAGGTCCGCGGTCATCTCGGTCGGGTGGTGGGCGTAGGAGTCGATCACCTGCACCCCGGCCGCCTCGCCCTTGAGCTGGAGGCGGCGCTTCACACCGGTGTACGCGGCGATCGCCGGCGCGAGCTCCGCGGCCGGGATGCCGAGCGCCACGCCCGCGGCGAGGGCGGCGACCGCGTTGTGGGCGTAGTGCCGGCCGGGCACGGAGACCGTGAAGGTCAGCTCCTCGCCGCCCAGCACCACGGTGACCTCGCTCCTGAGACCCTGCGGCACGACGGACAGCACGCGCACATCGGCGTCCCGCGCCTCGCCGTACGTCACCGTGCGCACCGATCCGTCGAGCCGCCGGGTCAGCTCCCGCGCGCCCTCGTGGTCGGCGTTGATCACCAGCGTGCCGCCGGGCACGATCCTGGCCGCGAAGGTCTGGAAGGACTCGTAGATCTCGTCCATGGACGCGTAGTTGGCGTGGTGGTCGAGCTCCACGTTGAGGACGATCGCGACCTCGGGGGCGTACTTGTGGAAGCTGCGGTCGCTTTCGTCCGCCTCGGCGACGAAGATCTCGCCCGTGCCGTGCAGGGCGTTGGAACCGGGCGCGTCCAGGTCGCCGCCGATCGCGTACGAGGGCTCGCGGCCCAGCGCGGTCAGCGACACCGCCAGCATCGAGGTGGTGGTGGTCTTGCCGTGGGTGCCCGCCACCGCGATCGGCCGCAGCCCGTCCATCAGCGCGGCGAGCGCGTCGGAGCGGTGCACCACCGGGACGCCGAGTTCCGCCGCGCGGGCCAGTTCCGGGTTGTCCGCGCGGATCGCCGAGGACACCACGACACAGCTCGCGTCGTCGGCCAGGTGCTCCGCCGCGTGCCCGATGTGCACGGTGGCCCCGAGTGCCCGCAGCGCCTGGGCGGTCTCCGACTCCTTGGCGTCGCTGCCCGCCACCCGCGCCCCGCGCTGCGCCAGGATCTTCGCGATCCCGGACATCCCGGCACCACCGATACCGATGAAGTGCGGTCGGTCCATGGCGGTAGGAATGCCGGGTGCCATGCGTGATCTCCCAAGATGCGGTGCGTACGAGAGTGGAGCGGACCCAGCCTATTGCCTGCCGCGCCCGCACCGGGCTGAGGGGCGCGGCCACCGCACCGGCGACCCGAGGAACACGGGCACCGCACCGCTGGCCCGAGGAGCACAGGCACCGCACCAGCGACCCGAGAGGCACGGACACCGCAGCGGTACACGGCTCCGCCGCGTGGCCCCCGCTACCGGCCCCGCGCACGCGTACCCCCTGCGCCTCCCCGATCTGCGCGGCGAGGCCGTCCCGCGCCCCGGCCCCCGCCCACGCGCGCCCCTGTCGCCGGGCGGGCGGCGGCCAGGGCCTTTCTGACGGATCTCCGTGGGAGCAGGAGCGGCGTTCGGCGCGTGCGATCGGTGTGCGGTGCGGAGGGGGCGTGTGGCGGAGCCACCTGTCCCCTCCGCACCGTGTGGCTTGGGGGTACCTCCCACGCCCTTCAGGCAGTGGGGAGTGCGTGCCGGGCGTCGCGACGCCGCGGAGATCCGTCAGAAGGGCCCTAAGCCTTGCTGTGCGAGAACAGCTTCAGCACCGGCACCCCCACCTTGTGCCGGGCCCGGGAGGCCCAGTCCCGGTGGAAGAACTCCTCCACGTAGTGGGGGTCGGTCAGCACGATGACCTCGTCGGCCCCGATCTCCCCCACCAGCCCCTTCAGCGCGTCCAGCGGATGGTCGTCGACCAGCCGCCCCTCCGCCGGGGCCCCGGCCGCCCGCAGCGCGGCGAGCGAGACCTCCAGCGCCTTCTCGCCGACGGTCATCGCCTCGTCCCCCTCCGGCGTCTCCCCCTCGCGCACCGCCTCGTCCAGTTCCCCGAGGGCGATGTCGTCGATGGCGCGCAGCAGCCGGTCCGCCTGCTCGCCGCGCGGCTGGAGGAGTACGTGGAAGGAGACCTGCTCCTCCCCGTGCAAGGTCGTGACGAACTCCACGTCGGCGGACGTCAGGGCCTTCTCGATCATCAAAACGCTTGTGAACACCAGCGCCCCTTCTTGTTCGAGGCCCTTGTGGGCCCTCCGTCCTGCGTGGGCCGTGCGAGGCCCTGCGGAAACCATCCTGCCCCGTGATCGCACGGGTACTGCCGGTCCTAGTGTTCCCAGCGGAAGTTAAACGGAACGGTAGATTCCGTCGATTTCACGACCGACGGTAGCGACCGAACAGGTACCCGGCCTCTTCCAGCAGGGACACGAGTTCGAAGCGGCTCGGTACGCCGACCGAGGGGCCGCCGGCGATGCGCTGGGCGTCGCCCGCGGTGAGCATCGGGGAGATCGTCAGACACAGTTCGTCGAGCACATCGGCGGCGATCAGCTGGCCCAGCAGCCGGGGGCCGCCCTCGGTGAGGATCCGGGTGTACCCGAGCCCGGCCAGCGCCTCGACGGCCCGCGCGGGCTCCACCCCGCGCCCGTCCCCGGCGATCAGCACCCGCGCCCCGGCCCGCTCGGCGGCCGCCACCCGGCCGGCCGGTGCCCCGGCGCCGGTGAGGACGACGGTGGGGGTCAGCGGGGAGGTGAACAGCGGGAGCGAGAAGTCGAGGTCCAGGCTCGCGGAGACCACGGCGACCGCGGGCGCGGGCCCCTGTCCGGCGGCCTCGCGCCGGGCCGCGAACTCGGCACGCGCGCGTGCCGGGCGGTAGCCCTCCTGGCGTACCGTTTCCGCACCGACCAGGACCACATCGGCGAGCGCCCGCAGGGTGCCGAAGATCCGCATGTCGGCAGGGCAGGAGATGGGCTGGGAGCGACCGTCGTGCTGGGCGGCCCCGTCGAGCGTGGAGACCATGTTGCCGCGCACCCACACCCGCGGTCCGCCGGGCCCGGCCTCCGGATAGGCGTAGGCCGCGGCCAGCTCGGCGAGGCTCCACTCGTGATCGCCGACGGGACCGGCCACCCCGTCGCCGGAACCGGCGCCAGAGCCGGAACCGGAAGCGGCGGCGGTGTCCGCGGCCCGGTCGGCCGCACCATGGGTCCCGGGGGCCCGGAGCCCCTCGGGACCGCCCCCTTCACCGTGGGCCTCAGGAGTCCCCCGCGGGGCCGGGGCTGCTGTCTCGTCGGTCACAGGGAACAGGCGTCGCATACCACGCAGTGTTCCACGCCCCCCGGGCCCCGCCCGGCGGATCGCGGCGGCGTCGCGGGGGCCTCACACGCACGCCCCCGGCGGCGCTGTCGCTGGTCGCCGACCCCCGGGCCCGTCGCGCCGGACGCCCTCCTCCGCCGCGCGGACGCCCGCCCGGAGACCTCCCGCACGCCCGCCCGGATCGGGCTCGCGCGGCGGCGGCCCCCGTCGCACCGCCGGGGGCCGCGGCTCCCGGCCCGGCCCGCCCCCCGGACAGGCTCTAAGCTGGGGAACCGTGTCGTCCTCCACCACCGCCTCCGGCGTCGACCCGACAGCCGACGCGGCCCCGCTGTCCCTGTGCGCCCGCGAGCCGCATGTCCCCGCGGACCGGCTCGTCGCCGAGATGGTGCCGCCGCCGCGGTTCGACTCGGTGCGCTTCAGCACGTACATACCGGACCCGAACCAGCCCAGCCAGACCGAGGCCGTCCGGGTCCTGGAGGGCTTCGCGGCCGGACTGGGCGGCGCGCACGCCACCGGCGCCGGCAGGCGCGGCTTCCTGGGCTTCGGCCGGGCCAAGGCGCCCAAGACCCCGGCCGGCCCGCGCGGCGTCTACCTGGACGGCGGCTACGGCGTCGGCAAGACCCACCTGCTGGCCTCCCTGTGGCACGCCGCCCCGGCCGACCCGTCACTGAAGGCGTTCGGCACCTTCGTGGAGCTGACCAACCTGGTCGGCGCGCTCGGCTTCCAGCAGACGGTGCGGACCCTGTCCGGGCACCGGCTGCTGTGCATCGACGAGTTCGAACTGGACGACCCCGGCGACACCGTCCTCGTCTCGACCCTGCTGGGCAAGCTGGTCGACGCGGGCGTAGCGCTCGCCGCCACCTCGAACACC
The DNA here is from genome assembly GCF_042873115.1 of Streptomyces sp. NPDC005017. Lineage (NCBI taxonomy): Bacteria > Bacillati > Actinomycetota > Actinomycetes > Kitasatosporales > Streptomycetaceae > Streptomyces > Streptomyces sp. NPDC005017. The sequence goes on from NZ_JBIALD010000002.1 coordinate 373,104, forward strand.
CTGCCGGGCAAGCTCGGCGAGGGCCGGTTCGCGGCGGCGGACTTCCTGCGCGAGATCCAGGGGCTGTCGGCCCACTTCCGGGCCCTGCGCATCGACGGCGAGGACTACCGTCACCGCGGCCTGCCCGAGGCCCCGCCGCCGTACTCCGACGAGCAGGTCACCAAGGCCGCCTACGCCACCCCGGGCGCCTCGCTCGACGACTTCCCGCATCTGCTGGACCACCTCGCCCGCGTCCACCCCAGCCGCTACGGAGCGCTCACCGACGGCCTGAACGCGGTGTGCCTGACCGGCGTGACGCCGATCCCCGACCAGTCGACCGCGCTGCGCCTCGTCGTCCTGGCCGACCGGCTCTACGACCGCGAGGTACCGGTGCTGGCGTCCGGGCTCCCGTTCGACCAGCTGTTCAGCGAGGAGATGCTGAAGGGCGGGTACCGCAAGAAGTACTTCAGGGCCATCTCGCGACTGACCGCGCTGGCCCGCGACGCCAAGCGGATCGTGGAGTCCTGACCTCGTAAAGCCCCCGGGTCGAGGACTCGTTCACGGGGCGAGGCCGTGATCCTCGCGGTCCCGGCGCCGGCGATCGTCGCGGTCAGCATGCATGTTCGAGGGCGTGCCCGTCGGCCTGGGCCCGGCCGTGGTGAAGACGGCGTGGGACGCCTCGCACATCCGTCCCGACGTCGTCGGCAAGGGCACGGGTCCGGTCCAGGCGTTCCTGTCGGGCAACGCGGCCTTCCTGCGGCTGCCGAGGATCCCCGACAGTCTGGAGGCCCTGCCGAAGGACCGCCCGTGGAGCTGGACCTGTCCGGCCTGCACCATGCCTTCCGTACGGCACTGGAGGGCTCGGCCGAACGGCACAGCGCGGCGGGCACGGAACCGGCGAAGGTCACCGCTCCGCAGGGCCCGCCGACGGCCACCGCCACGCCGTAGCACCAGGTACGGACCGTTCCCGCTCCGAACCGGAGAAGCCCGCCCCGGTGCCCGGTCCACGGCCGCTCGTGGCCTCGGACAGGGCACCGGGCATATCGTGACAGGAAGGGAAACACGGGCCTCTGGGCGAGGAGGTCGTCATGGTCCAGGAGCTGCTCGCGGTGCTCGCGGGAGCCGGTGCGGCCGGGCTGGTGTACTTCGCGGCGGCGGCACGGGTGGTCAAACAGTACGAGCGCGGAGTGGTCTTCCGGCTCGGGCGGCTGCGCGGGACGGCCCGCAACCCGGGGCTGACGATGATCGTGCCCGGCGTGGACCGCATCCGCCGGGTCAACCTCCAGATCGTCACCATGCCGGTGCCCGCCCAGGAGGGCATCACCCGCGACAACGTCACCGTGCGCGTCGACGCGGTCGTGTACTTCAGGGTGGTGGACGCCGCCGCCGCGATCGTCAACGTCGAGGACTACCGGTTCGCCGTCTCCCAGATGGCGCAGACCTCGCTGCGGTCCATCATCGGCAAGAGCGACCTGGACGATCTGCTGTCCAACCGCGAGAAGCTCAACGAGGGCCTGGAACTGATGATCGACAGCCCCGCCATCGGCTGGGGCGTGCAGATCGACCGCGTCGAGATCAAGGACGTGTCGCTGCCGGAGTCCATGAAGCGCTCCATGGCCCGGCAGGCCGAGGCCGACCGGGAGCGCCGGGCCCGGGTCATCAACGCCGACGCCGAGCTCCAGGCCTCGAAGAAGCTGGCCGAGGCCGCCAAGCAGATGTCCGAGACCCCGGCGGCCCTCCAACTGAGGCTGCTCCAGACGGTGGTGGCCGTGGCCGCCGAGAAGAACTCCACCCTGGTGCTGCCGTTCCCCGTGGAGCTGCTGCGCTTCCTGGAACGGGCCCAACAGACCCCACCGGAAAGGTGACTTCCGCGACGCGTGTCGTTCCCGCGCGGCGCCGCCGGTGGTACACACGCTTGGTCAGTCCTGTCCGCCAACAGGAAGGCCAGTAGATGTCCATGACGCGTCGTCAGGCTCTCGCGCGGTCCGGGGCCGTGGGAGCCGGCATCGCCTTCACCGGCGCCCTCTCGGAGCTCTTCGCCGGTACCGCCGCCGCCGGCGGTCCGGGCCGCCACGGCTACGGCCCCCTGCTGCCCGACCCGCAGGGCCTGCTCGATCTGCCGGAAGGTTTCCGCTACCGCGTGCTCTCCCGCGAGGGCGACCCGCTGCGCTCAGGCGAGGGCCCGGTGCCCTCCCACCACGACGGCATGACCGCACTGCCCGGCCGGGGCGGCAGGGTCCATCTCGTCCGCAACCACGAGAACCGCGTCACCGCCCCGATCGGCGTCCCCACCGTCCCCGGCCTGACCTACGATCCGGCCGGCAAGGGCGGCTGCACCGCGCTGACGCTGGACGCGCGCGGGAACGTGCTGGCCGAGCGGGTGGCGATCGCCGGCACGGCCGTCAACTGCGCGGGCGGGCCCACGCCCTGGCACACCTGGCTGACCTGCGAGGAGACCGAGGACAGGGCCGGCACCAACGGGTACGCCAAGGACCACGGCTATATCTTCGAGGTGGACCCCGCCGACCCGCACCGCAGCGGCGCGGTCCCCCTGAAGGCCATGGGCCGCTTCCAGCACGAGGCGATCGCCGTCGACCCGCGCCACGGCATCGTCTACGAGACCGAGGACGCCTTCGACAAGCCGTTCGGCCTGTTCTACCGCTTCCTGCCGGACAAACCGCTCGGCGGTCACGGCTCGCTGCGCGCGGGCGGCCGGCTCCAGGCGATGCGGGTGCCGGGAGTCCGCGACCTGTCGGTGATCCAGGAGGCGGGCACCCGCTTCCAGCGGGTCGAGTGGGTGGACGTCCCCGACCCGCTGGCGGCCCGGACCCCGATCCGGTTCCAGGACTTCGGCCCGCGCGGTGTCACCCACGCGCAGAAGCTGGAGGGCTGCTACTGGGGCCGTCACTCCGTCTACTTCGTGTCGTCCTTCGCGCGCCGCGCCGCCGGTTCGGGCGCCGACCACTACGGCCAGGTCTGGCGCTACGACCCGGCCCACCACCACCTCACCCTGGTGATCGTCTTCGGCCCGGACACGGACGTGCAGCTGCCCGGCGAGTCCCCCGACAACATCTGCCTGTCCCCCGCGGGCGGCCTGATGGTCTGCGAGGACGGCGGCGGCGCCCAGCACGTCTACGGCGTCAACCGGCGCGGCGACGTCTACCCCGTGGCCCGCAACCGCCAGAACACCGGCACCCCCGAGGCCCCCGAGTGGGGCGAGTTCGCCGGGGCCGCCTTCTCCCCGGACTGGCGGACGATGTACCTCAACTGCTACGACCCCGGCACCACCTTCGCCGTGACCGGCCCCTGGCACCACTGACGGACACCGGCCGACCGGCGGGCCCGCCCGGGTGACGCGGGCCCGCCATCGGACGCACGGGCGGCGTGGATCGTCCGACCGACCGATCGTCACTCCTACGTTCGTACGGTGATCCCCTCCGTACGGCGCGTCCGGCGTCTCACCGCCGTCTGCGCGCTCTCCTCGGTACTCGCCGCGTGCGGCGCCCCCGAGGCACCGCACGGCCCGGCCGGGGCGGCGCGCCCGGCCCCCTCCGCCGCGCCGTCCCGGCCGCCCACGCTCGCCCCGGGCCCGGCGGGCCTGACGCCCGTCTTCCGCAACGGCCCCCGCAACGGGGGCAGGACGGTCGCGCTGACCTTCGACGCCGACATGACCGCGGGGCAGGGCGACCGGGCCGCGGCGGGCGAGCGCTTCGACAACCCCTCGCTGATCGCCGCCCTGCGCGCGCTCCGGGTACCGGCGACCGTGTTCATGACCGGCCGGTGGGCGGAGCAGTACCCGGACCAGGCCCGGGCCGTCGGCCGCGACCCGCTCTTCGAGGTCGCCAACCACTCCTACAGCCACTACGCCTTCACCGGCGGCTGCTACGGCCTGCCGGACCTGCCCGCCGCCCGGATGCGGGCCGACGTGGAGCGCGCGTACACCGCCTTCCGCGCGGCGGGGATCGAGGACGCCATGCCCTACTTCCGCTTCCCCGGCGGCTGTTACGACCGCGCGGCGCTGCGCGCCCTGGCACCCGCCGGGGTCACCGCCGTGCAGTGGGACGTGGTCGGCGGGGACGCGTTCGCGACGGACTCCGGGGCCGTGGCCCGGCAGGTGCTGGACGGGGTGCGGCCGGGTTCCGTGGTCGTGCTGCACTGCACGCGCAGCGCCGCCCCGGCCACCGAGCGGGCCGTGCGCGAGATCGTCCCCGAGCTGCGGCGGCGGGGCTACCGCTTCGTGAAGGTCTCGGAGCTGGTCGCCGCCGCGGGGCGGCCGTCAGCCTGAGCAGGCCGTGCGCTGGGCCTCCTGCCACTCGCACACCGGGCACAGCGTGATGCCCTTGTACGACTCCGGGTACTCGGTGGCCTCCCGGCACTGCACGCACTCCGCGTAGGGCGGGCCGTCCGCCTTCGGGGGCTTCGTGGCGTCGATCAGACAGTAGTTGTCGTCGCTCATGCCTCCAGGGTAGGCCGCCGCCGGGAGGCGGATCGCGGCCGTGTCCGGGGGCCTTCCCCTCACCGGGGCCGATCAGGTGATCGGGCGCGCGTCCGGGGTTGGCACACTGGACGGCGTGACCAGTGAGAGCCCCTTCCGTACCGCGCCCGGTGACCGTGACCTGGCGCCGCAGTTCGTGCTGCCCCTCGTCGTCCGCATCGAGCGGGGTGATCCGCCCGCGCGTACGGACGCGCTGGAGACGGCGGCGCGCGCGGTGCTCACGATCCTCTCCGACGAGCGGTCGGCGGGCGACGGGGAGTGGGCGCGGGCCATGGGCGACTGGCAGGACGCCCGTATCCGCAAGGTCGTGCGGCGGGCCCGGGGCGCGGAGTGGCGGCGGGCCGAGGCGCTGGACGGGATCACGGTGACGGGCAGGGCGGCCCAGGTGCGGGTGTTCCCGCCGGTGCCGCTGGACGGCTGGCCGAAGGACCTCGCCCGGCTCCAGGTGTCGGGCACCGACCTGGACGATCCCGGGGCCCCGGTCGCGGCGGACCCGGTCGCGCCGGTGCTGTGGATGAACCCCGGGGTGGAGATGTCGGCCGGCAAGGCGATGGCCCAGGCCGGACACGGCGCCCAGCTCGCCTGGTGGGAGCTGTCCGGCGAGGAGCGCGCCGCCTGGCGCGAGGCCGGCCACCCGCTCGCCGTGCGCACCGCCGGGCCGGACCGGTGGAGCGAACTGACCGCGGGCGGGCTGCCGTTGGTCCGGGACGCGGGCTTCACCGAGGTCGCGCCGGGCAGTTGCACGGTGGTGGCGGAGGGCGGCAGCCGCTACTGCTCCCGGCTGCGGCTGCCACGGCCGTAGAAGGGCGGGCCGGGGCCCTCGCGCACCCGGCGCCGAATCACCCGGCACGGGCTTGAACATTCCGGGGACACCACACGTACCTCTGTGCGCTGGCCGTGCATCACCTGCCCCAGCGACCAGTCGGTTTCCCCAGGAGGCTTCCTTGCGGCGTATCAACGGTACGGCCTTCATCATCGCGGCCCTCGTCGCCACCGTCGGCGCACTCGCCTTCCCCGTATGGTCCTACGCGGACCGCTCGGGGACGGGTCAGGCGAACCTCGACGCCGGGACGGTGAACACACGGTGGGGGCCGCTGACGGCCTCCGACCGGGATCTGATCGTCCGGGTGAGGCTGGCGGGGCTGTGGGAGCTGCCCGCCGGGCAGCAGGCCATCGAGCGGGCGCCGAGCGCGGCGATCAAGGAGGCCGGCGACCACCTGATCGTCGGTCACACCGACCTGGACAAGCGGGTGCGGATCGTGGCGGCGCAGCTCGGCGTCGCGCTGCCGAACCAGCCCACCGAGCAGCAGCAGGGCTGGCTCCAGGAGATGACGGCGGCGACCGGCCCGGAGTACGAGTACAAGTTCGTCAACCTGCTGCGGTCCGCGCACGGCAAGATCTTCCCGGCCATCGGCGCGGTGCGGAACAGCACCCGCAACACCCTGGTGCGCCAGCTCGCGTCCGACGCCAACCAGACCGTGCTCGACCACATCACGATCCTGGAGAAGACCGGCAAGGTCGACTTCGACGCCATCGCCAACGACGCGGCGAACGCCTCGACCGCGAGCCCCACGGGTCCGCCGCCGCCGGTGCCGGGCCAGCCCGTGCCGTCGGCGCCCGTCGCCGGGCCGACCGGGGACATCCGGACGACCTCGCGGCCGTCGCCGGGCGCGCCCGGGACGGTCAACACGGGCCGGCCGGACCCGGTGGACTCCGAGGGCTTCCTCCAGTAGGGACCGCCCCGAGGTCGGGGTACCGCCGGTCGGTACCCCAACCTCAAATGTTGCTCTGAAGGCGCCCGCGGCGGGGTTCGTGCCCCGGCCGCGGGGCCATACCCCCCACAACACACGCCGGGAGCGGCGGCCTGCACGGAACGACGGGGGAGGGACCGTGGAGCGACTGGGGACGGGGATCGGCTGGCGGCCGGAGATCGCGGACGCCGTGGAGGCGATGCCGGGGATCGACTGGGTCGAGGTGGTCGCCGAGAACGTCTGCCCGGGGCATCTGCCCGAGTCCCTGCTGCGGCTGCGCGAGCGCGGGGTGACCGTCGTCCCGCACGGGGTGGCGCTCGGCCTCGGCGGCGCGGACCGGCCCGACGAGGAGCGGCTGACCGCGCTCGCCGAGCGGGCCGAGGCGCTGGGCTCGCCGCTGGTCACCGAGCACATCGCGTTCGTCCGGGCGGGCGGGCGGCTGACCGCGTCCCCGCGTCTGGAGGCCGGGCACCTGCTGCCCGTGCCGCGCACCCGGGACGCCCTCGACGTGCTGTGCGAGAACATCCGCATCGCCCAGGACGCGCTGCCCGTGCCGCTGGCCGTCGAGAACATCGCCGCGCTGATCGGCTGGCCGGGCGAGGAGATGACCGAGGGCCAGTTCCTGTACGACCTGGCCGACCGCACCGGCGTACGGCTGCTGATCGACGTGGCCAACCTGCACACCAACCACGTCAACCGCGGCGAGGACCCCGCCAAGGCGCTCGCCGAGCTCCCCCTCGAAGCCATCGCCTATGTGCATGTCGCCGGCGGTTTCGAGCGCGACGGGGTCTGGCACGACAGCCACGCCCACCCGGTCCCCCGGCCCGTCCTCGGCATCCTGGAGGACCTCGCCTCCCGCGTCGCGCCGCCGGGCGTCCTGCTGGAGCGCGACGAGAACTTCCCCGGGCCGGGCGAGCTGGAGCGGGAACTGGACTCGATCCGGGGTGCGGTGGAGGCGGGGCGCAGAGCACGCGAGACGGCCGGCAGCGCCGGTCACGTCGCCGGAGCCGGAGTCACCGGGGACCGCCCCGGCTGCGGCCCCTCGTCCGACGAGGCACCCCGCCAGCGCCTCGGGCTCGCGCAGGCGGCCCTGCTGTCGGCGCTGGTGGCCGGGACGCCCGTGCCCGAGGGGTTCGACCGGGCGCGGCTGCGGGTGCAGGCGCGGGCGCTGGCCGCGAAGCGGGCGGACGTGGTGGCGAAGGTGGCGCCGGAGCTGCCGGAGATCCTCGGCGAGGGCTACCGTGCCGCGTTCCTCGGCTACGCCCAGCGGCGCCCGATGACCGGCGGCTACCGGCACGACGCCCTGGCCTTCGCCGAGCACGTGCTGAACGAGGGCGGGGCGGAGGACGCCCGCGTGCGGCGGGAGCTGCGCACCTGGTGGCTCGACCGCTCGGGCCCGGCCCCGCGGACCCGCCCCCACGCCCGTCTCGCGCGGGCCACGCGCAAGGTGCTGCTGCGTCGCTGACCTGGCCTCTTTCGGCCGTGGCTGAAATGTGCCGCGGCTAACACCCTCGCCGGTACGCCTGTTTCGGCAGCCTCCGCCCCGCTTTGGCGTCCCGCCGGAGCTCCTGTTCGCTCCGGGATGACCGAGTTGCAAGGTTCTGTCCCCGTACGGAAGTTGGCCTGAAGTCCGCAGTAATATGCCAACCCCGCACCAGAAACGTACTAGCGTGCGGTGCCGCAACAGGAGGCACCATGCGACCGCGACCGCCCATCTCCGGCAGAGGCGTGTTCAACGGCACCGGGCTCATCGTCGCGGGTCTGACCGCGACGCTGCTGGCCCTCGTCTTCCCGCTCTGGTCGTACGCCGACCGCTCGGGCACCGGCCCCGACGTGCTCGCCGACCAGTCGGTACAGACCCGGTTCGGCCCGTTGTCCGCGCTGGACAGGGAGTTCGTCACCAAGGTCCGCCTGGCGGGCCTGTGGGAGCTGCCGGCCGGCCAGCAGGCACAGGAGAAGGGCACCACCCAGGCCGTCCGCACGGCGGGACAGCACCTGGTCGACGGCCATGTGTTCCTCGACGACCGGGTGCGCGACGTGGCGAAGCGGCTGGGCCTGGAGCTGCCCAACGAGCCCAACGAGCAGCAGCAGGCCTGGCTCGGCACGCTCGACGCGGCGCAGGGCACCACGTACGACCGCGAGTTCGCCAACATCCTGCGGCTCGCGCACGGCAGGGTCTTCGGCGTGGTCGCCCAGGTCCGCGCGAGCACCCGCAACTCGCTGGTGCGCCAGCTCGCCGACGACGCCAACTCCACCGTGCTGGACCACATCAAGGTCCTGGAGGCCACGGGATACGTCGACTTCGACCAGCTGGCCCGCGACATGGCGGCCACCAGCACCCCGCCGATCACCAGCTCCCCCGCCCCGCCGGGCCCGACCGCCGACCCTGCGCCCGCCGTGCCGGTGACCCCGCCGCCCTCGCCGAGTTACGCGCTGCCGCCCGCGGCGACCAGCCCGCCCACACCGCGGCAGTCGTAGCGGACCGGGTGAACGGAACGTCACCCACCCGCGACACCGCGTCCGGATGGTGAACGGGGCATGGCGATTCCTCGGCCTCTGGCATAGAAACGCAGGATGTTCTGGGTCCTCTTCCTGCTGCTGGCCTGGGCCGCCGCCGGCCTCACCTGCACCCGGCTGTGCCTGGCCGCGGTACGCGCCGCGGCCGCGGAGGCGAGCGCCCCTCGCGCCGACGGACACCATGAGCTGACCCTCTACGAGGCGGCGTTCCTGTCCGGCGGCCCCCGCCGGGTCGCCGATCTGACGCTGGTGTCGATGGCCCGTCAGCGACGGCTGCTGCTCGCGCACACCGGCTGGGCGACGGTGGTCGACCCGCGCGGACGCGACGAGATGGAGCGTTCGGTGCTCGGGGCGATCGGCCCGCGGGGCCAGTCCCGGATAGCGCCGGTCCGCACCGCAGCGGCCGCCGCCGACTCCGTACGCGCGCTGTCCGAACGCCTGGTCGGCGCGGGACTCGCCGTGCCCGACGCGGGCCGCTCCACCGTCGCCTCGGCCGTGCGCCAGGTGTGGGCCGCCGTCGTGGTGGTGCCGGTGCTCGGCGCGGCCGCGCTGCTGCTGCCCGTGCCGGAGGACATGCCGCGGCACCTGATGGCGCTGTGGTTCGCGCTGCCCCTCGTGCTCGCCCTCGGCTGTCTGGCGATAGCCCGGTTCGAGACGCACCCCTACTCGCGCTGGGCCTCCCCCGCCGGGCGGCGTCTGCTCGGCGCGCTGGCCCGGCACGGCGGCGGGAGCGGCGACCGGGCCTTCCTCACCTCCGTCGCGATGCTCGGCGTCCGGGCGGTCGGCGAACCGGATCTGCGCGCGGCGTTCGAACACCGTGAGGAGTACCTGGGGCGGGAGCGCGACCGGGACGGGTGACGGCGCACACCCGTACGGGGCGCACAGGGGGTATCGGGGCCGACACCGGGCGGGCGGTGCTTGCCTCGCCCGGCCGCCGGACGAACCATCCCTTGTGTCGCCGCCGTGCACCGAAGGGATCCGCGATGAGAGCTGCCGTCCGTCACTCGGCCGCCGGAGCGTCGGCCGCCGCGCTGCTGCTGACCACCCTCGCCGCGGCCCCGGCCGGGAGCGCCACCGGCGGCCCCGGCGCCGCCGGGCCGCCGTCCCGTCCGGCGGCCGAACTGCGCGGCACCGCCGTCGCCGCCGCCCGCGCGGGCGCGGCCGGGATCGAGTTCGGCAGATGCTCCGAGGCTCAGGACATGCCCGGCAGCATGCAGTGCGGCACGGTCACCGTCCCGCTCGACTACGCCCGGCCCGACGGCAGGAAGATCCGGCTCACCGTCAGCCGGGTCCGGGCAACCCAGCGCGACCCGTTGAACAGCAAGCGCAAGGTGCCCCGCCAGGGCGCCCTGGTCTTCAACCCGGGCGGTCCCGGCTCCTCCGGCTTCTACTTCCCGCTGATGGGCCTGATGCCGGAGTGGAAGCGCCTGGCCGCCGCCTACGACCTCGTCGGCTACGCCCCGCGCGGTGTCGGCCGCTCGGCGCCGCTGTCCTGCCAGGATCCGAAGCGGTACTTCAAGGGGCCCTCCCCGGCGCCGACCCACCCCTCGGAGTCGTACAAGCGGGAACGCATCGCCCGGGCCAGGGCCTACGCGCGCGGCTGCGCGGAGCGCAACGGCAGCGCGCTGCGGCACTACCACTCCCTCAACAACGCCCGTGACCTCGACGTCCTGCGCGCGGCCCTCGGCGAGAGCCGGCTGACCTTCATGGGCGCCTCCTACGGCACCTACTTCGGGGCGCTGTACGCGGCGATGTTCCCCTCGCACGTGCGGCGGATGGTGTTCGACTCCCCCGTGAACCCCGACCCGGAGCGGATCTGGTACCGCAACAACCTCGCGCAGTCGGCCGCGTTCGAGGACCGCTGGACCGACTTCCGGGAGTGGATCGCCCGGCACGACAACGTCTACGGCCTCGGGAACACCGCGGCGAAGGTGCTGCGCAGCTACGAACGGGCCCGGGCCCGGCTGTCGGCGGAGCCCGCGGGCGGCGAGGTGGGGCCGGGCCAGTTGCAGGGTGCCTTCCTCCAGGCCGGCTACTACGACGACTTCTGGCCGCTGCGGGCCGAGGCGCTGTCGGCGTACCTCGAGGGCGATCCGCAGCTGCTGGTCGACGTGGCCGGGCCGGTCCGGGAGGCGGCCGCGGAGGCGGAGAACTCGGCCGCGGTGTACTCGGCCGTGGAGTGCAACGACGCGCCCTGGCCGCGGGACTGGAGGGTGTGGGACCGGGACAACACCCGGCTGGCCCGGGCGGCACCGTTCGAGACCTGGGACAACGTCTGGGCGAATCTGCCCTGCGCGTACTGGCCCGCGCCGCCGCAGCGGGTCCTGGACGTGCGGACCGGGCCGGGTGAGCTGCCGCCGCTGCTGATTCTCTCCGCGGAGCGGGACGCGGCCGCGCCGTACGAGGGGGCGCTGGAGCTGCACCGGCGGCTGGCCGGGTCGGTGCTGGTGACCGAGCGGGACGCGGGGTCCCACGGGGTGGCCGGGGGGCCGAACCGGTGCGTGAACGCCTATCTGGAGGCGTATCTGCTGGAGGGGCGGACGCCGGGGCGGCGTGCCGCGTGCGCGGGGCGGGCGGAGCCTGTTCCGTCGCCGTCGGAGTGACGGGCGGAGCCTGCTCCCTCGCCGTCGGAGTGACGGTTCGCGGGAAAGGACGGTCGCCCGTTCGCGGGTCGCGCCCGGGCGGCGGAGCCGCGGATCGATGCGGCCCCGCGCGCCTCGGGCACTCAGGCCAGGCCCGCCACCAGCTCGGCCACGTCCTTCCTCCTGCCGGTGAAGAAGGGGACCTCCTCGCGGACGTGCAGGCGAGCCTCGGAGGCCCGCAGGTGACGCATCAGGTCGACGATGCGGTACAGCTCGTCCGCCTCGAAGGCCAGCAGCCACTCGTAGTCGCCCAGCGAGAACGAGGCGACCGTGTTGGCGCGCACGTCGGGGTAGCCGCGGGCCATCTTGCCGTGGTCGGCGAGCATCCGGCGGCGGTCCTCCTCGGGCAGGAGGTACCAGTCGTAGGAGCGCACGAAGGGGTAGACGCTGACGTAGTTCCGCGGCGTCTCGTCGGCGAGGAACGCCGGGATGTGCGAGCGGTTGAACTCGGCGGGGCGGTGCAGCGCCATGTTCGACCACACCGGCTTCAGCGCGCGGCCGAGCCGGGTGCGGCGGAAGAGGTTGTACGCCTCCTGGAGCTGGTCGGCCGTCTCGGCGTGCCACCAGATCATGAGGTCGGCGTCGGCGCGCAGGCCGGAGACGTCGTAGGTGCCGCGGACGGTGACGTCCTTGGCGGCGAGCTGGTCGAACAGCTCCTGGACCTCTTCGGCGTAGCCCGCGCGGTCCTCGGGGAGCACGTCCTTCAGCTGGAAGACGGACCACAGGGTGTAGCGGATGACCTCGTTGAGGTCCTTGGCCAGCTTGCCCTTGTTCGGGATCCGGTCGGGGCCGGTGGTGGGGGCGTCGTCACTCATGGTCCCTATTCTCCCGCTCCGCCGTGGAGACTCTGCACCGGGGCGGCCGTCAGCGCGGTCACGGCGGTGAGGTCGCCGTCCAGCTGGTCGACCGCCGCTTCGGCGCTCGCGACGCAGGCGGGGACGCCGACGCCGTCGTAGGCCGCGCCGCACACGGCGAGGGCGGGCAGCGCTGCGACGTGCTCGCGGATGCGGGCCACGCGCGCGTGGTGGCCGACCGGGTACTGGGGCAGACCGTCCGTCCAGCGGGTGACGCGGGTGTCGAGCGGGACGGCGTCCAGCCCGGTCGCCTCGCGCAGGTCGTGCCGGGAGACGTCGACGAGGGCGGCGTCGGGACGGTCGAGGATCCCGGTCTCGCGGTGCCGGCCGACGGAGGTGCGCAGCACGGCCACGTCCGGGTTCTCGGCGTCGATCCAGCCCCACTTCTGCGAGGCGAAGGTGGAGGCCTTGATCGTGCGGCCGTCGACGGGCGGGACCAGGAAGCCGCTGCCCTCGGGCAGGTGCACGTCGGCGCGCCGGTAGGCGAGGGTGACCAGGGCCATCGAGGCGTACTCGACGGCGGTCAGCTCGGCCGCGGCGGCGGGGGCCTCGGCGCGCAGCAGCGCCGCGGCGGCGGGCGCCGGCACGGCGACGACGACGCCGTCGGCGTGCAGCGCCCGGTCGGCGGTGACGACGCGCCAGCCGTCCTGCTCGCGGCGCAGTTCCGTCACGCGCGTGTGGGTGAGGATCTCGCCGCCGCGCGCGCGGACCGACTCGGCGACCGCGAGGGGCAGCCGGCCCACGCCTCCGGCGATACCGAGGAACACGGGCCCGGTCTGCCGCGCGGCGGCAGCCGCGGCCTGGATCTCGCGCACGGCCTCGGTGAGCGAGGTGTGCCGCTGGGCGGCCTGGAACAGCTGCGGGACGGCCGAGCGCATCGAGATGCGGTAGGCGTCGCCCGCGTACACCCCGCCCAGGAGCGGTTCGACGAGCCGGTCGACGACCTCACGGCCGAGCCGGGCGGCGACGAACTCGCCGACCGCGACGTCGTCGCCGGTCTCGGTGCGCGGCAGTTCGGCGTCGGCCCCGATGCGCTTCAGTCCCTCGGCGGACAGCACTCCGGCCAGCGCGGCGGCGGTGCCGGGGACGCCCATGACATGGCCCTTGGGCATGGGGCGCAGCGCACCGCGGGTCCAGAGCGAGGCGGTGGCGGTGGCGGGCGGCTGGAGGCTGTCGGCGAGGCCGGTCTCGCGGGCCAGGGCGACCGCCTCGGGGCGGCGGGCCAGCAGCGACTCGGCGCCGAGGTCCACCCGCGCGCCCGCGATCTCGCCGGGCAGCAGCTTGCCGCCGACCCGGCCGGAGGCCTCCAGCACGGTCACCGTCGCGCCACGCCCGAGCAGCCGGTGGGCGGCGGCCAGCCCGGCGATCCCGGCCCCGATGACGACGACATGCCTGTTCCGCGTGCCTTGTGCGCTCATGCCCCCACCCTCTCATCCGGCACCGGCGTTCCGGCCGGGCCCTCCGGCCCGGCCGAAGGTCCCCGGCGGGCCCGCGCCCGGGGTCTCGTGGCCCCGCCGAGTCCCGACCGTGACGGGTTCGGAACCGCGGCGGGCGAACGAGCCGGGCGGGTCGGTGCGTCAAAGGAGCGTCAGCAGTCCCAGCCCTGGGGGGGTAGGCCCATGCACGTACGTACGGCACGATCCGCGCAGGTTCTCGCGGGGGTCCTGCTCGCCGCCGCCCTGGCGCTGACCGGGTGCAGCGGCGCGTCCGACTCCGGCGGGTCGTCCTCCGACGCCGCCAAGGCACAGGTCCAACCCGAGCGGGCGGCCGGGCAGGGCCCCGCGGACGCCGACGCGGCGTCCGGCCGCACGGCGCCTCCCGCGCCCGGGCCGGTGAACGACATCATCCGCACGGCCTCGCTGACCGTGCAGGTCGAGGACGTCCCGGAGGCCCTGGAGGAGGCCCGTACGGTCGCCGAGGGCGCGGGCGGCTACGTGGGCCGGGAGAGCACCACCCGTGACTCCGGGGGCCGCGAGCGCACCCGTGTGGTGCTGCGGGTGCCGGTCGAGGCCTACGACGAGGTGCTCGACGACCTGGAGGGTTCGGGGAAGCTGCTGGAGCGCACCGCCCGGGCGGAGGACGTCACCGACCAGGTCGTCGACGTGGAGAGCCGCATCAGGACGCAGCGCGCGAGCGTGGCCCGGATCCGGGAGCTGATGGACCGGGCCACCCGGCTCACCGATGTGGTGCAGCTGGAGGGCGAGCTGAGTGCCCGTCAGTCCGACCTGGAGGCGCTGCTGGCGCGGCAGGTGTCCCTGAAGGACCGTACGAGCCTCGCGACGATCACGGTGTCGCTGAGCGAGACGCCGGTGGAGCGGGCGGCCGAGGACGACGACCCGGGCTTCGTCGACGCCCTGTCGGGCGGCTGGGGCGCGTTTCTGACGACCCTGCGGTGGATCGCGCTGGTGCTGGGCGCGGTGCTGCCGTTCGCGGCGGCGCTGGGTCTGCTGGCGCTGCTGTGGCTGCGGGTCGTACGGCCCCGGCTGCCCCGCGCGGCGGGGCCCGCGCCCACGGCGGCCGCGCCCGGCCCGCTGCCCGCGTTCGGCGCCCGGCCCGCGGCCGGGGAGCGGCCCGGCGGCGGGACGGAGGGGGACGGGCGGGACTGAAACGCCGTGGCCCCGTAGCGTGTTCGCATGACCATGAACGGTGGGACGGGGAACGCGGGCAGGCGCCTGGTCGTGATCGGCGGGGACGCGGCGGGCATGTCCGCCGCGTCCCGGGCGCGCCGGCTCAGGGGCCCGGACGAGCTGGAGATCGTGGCGTTCGAGCGCGGCCACTTCACCTCCTACTCGGCGTGCGGCATCCCGTACTGGGTGGGCGGTGACGTGGCCGGCCGGGACGAGCTGATCGCCCGTTCCCCCGAGGAGCACCGCGCGCGCGGGATCGGTCTGCGGCTGCGCACGGAGGTCGTGGAGATCGACGTGGCGGGGCGGCGGGTACGCGCGCGTGACGTCGACTCCGGGGCCGAGGACTGGACGTCGTACGACGATCTGGTGATCGCCACGGGGGCCCGCCCGGTCCGCCCGGACATGCCGGGGGCCGACGCGCCGGGCGTGCACGGGGTGCAGACCCTGGACGACGGACAGGCGCTGCTGGACACGCTGGAGCGCACGCGCGGGCGGCGGGCGGTGGTGGTCGGCGCCGGGTACATCGGCGTGGAGATGGCCGAGGCGCTGATCAACCGCGGGTTCGAGGTCACCGTCGTGAACCGGGGCAGCGAGCCGATGTCGACGCTCGACCCGGACATGGGCCGTCTGGTGCACCGGGCGATGACGGGCCTCGGCATCACCATGGTCGACGACGCCGAGGTCACCGGGTTCCCCACCGGCGAGGACGGCCGGGTCCGCGCGGTGACCACCGCCGACGCCGAGTACCCGGCGGACGTGGTGGTCCTGGGCATCGGTGTCCGCCCGGAGACGGCCCTGGCGCGCGCGGCCGGGCTGCCGCTGGGTGAGCACGGCGGACTGCTCACCGACCTCGCGATGCGGGTTCGCGGCCACCGGAACATCTGGGCTGGCGGCGACTGCGTGGAGGTCCTCGACCTCGTCTCGGGCCGCGAACGCCATATCGCCCTGGGCACCCACGCCAACAAGCACGGCCAGGTCATCGGCACCAACGTCGGCGGCGGGTACGCCACCTTCCCCGGTGTGGTCGGCACGGCGGTCAGCAAGGTCTGCGACCTGGAGATCGCCCGCACGGGCCTGCGGGAGAAGGACGCCCGGCGGGCGGGACTGCGGTTCGAGACGGTCACGGTCGAGTCCACCAGCCGCGCGGGGTACTACCCGGGCGCCTCCGCCATGACCGTCAAGATGATCGCCGAGCACGGCACGGGCCGGCTGCTCGGCGTCCAGATCGTCGGCCGGGAGGGCGCCGCCAAGCGCGTCGACATCGCCGCCGTCGCCCTGACCGCGCGGATGACGGTGGACCAGATGACGGCCCTGGACCTGGGCTACGCCCCGCCGTTCAGCCCCGTGTGGGACCCGGTGCTGGTGGCGGCGCGCAAGGCGGCGGCGAGGGTACGGCAGGGGTGACGGGGTGAGGTGGAGGGGAAGGGTGACGGGTGGGGGTCAGGCCGACCCGGACACCCTGGGCAGGGTGGACACCGCGGCCGGTTCGCTCGGCTTCGCGTGCGCGGCCGTCGCGGGCCGTGAGCGGAGCCGGTGGCTGACGGCCTCGTCCAGGGTCACCGGCCGCTTCATCTGCATGGCCAGCCGGCCCGCCTCCTGGCCCAGCCGGGCCACGTCCTCCCAGGGCAACCGCACCACCAGAGCGATCTCGGCCTCGCCGTCGGGCAGGGCGTGCAGGGTGGGACCGACTTGCTCGTTCATCGCCATGCCGAGTCATACGCACGCACGCGCGCCCGTGTTCACCGGTTCACCGCCCGGATCCAGGGCAGAAGTCCACCGTGGTCATCCCCGTCCATGACGTGAACCCGGTGCGCCGCACCCCCTGGGTGACGTACGCCCTGATCGCCGCGAACGTCCTCGTGTTCCTCTACATGCCCTACCGCGGCGGGACCCTGGCCGACACCTGCGGCATGCGGGCGTTCCTGGACCAGTACGCGGTGGTCCCCCGGGAACTGATCCAGCACCAGCTGCCACGGCTGGTGCCGACCGGGGACGTGGGCATGGGCGCGCGGGGCGCGGGCTGTGTGATCGGGCCGCCGGGCTACGACAAGTCGCCGGAGTTCAGCGTGCTGACGGCGATGTTCCTGCACGGAGGACTGCTGCATCTGCTGGGCAACATGCTGTTCCTGATGATCTTCGGGAACAACATAGAGGACCGTATGGGCCACGTCCGCTTCGCGCTGTTCTACGCCGCCTGCGGCTACGCGGCCGCCTACGGCTTCGCGCTGCTCGACGCGGACTCGGCCGAACCGCTGATCGGGGCGTCCGGGGCGGTCGCCGGAGTGCTGGGGGCGTACCTGGTGCTGTATCCGAGGGCCCGTGTCTGGGTCCTCGTGCCCTTCCTGGTCTTCCTGCCGCTGCGGCTGCCCGCCTGGATCGTGCTGGGCTTCTGGTTCGTGCTCCAGGCCGTGAACTCCTCCGGGGACGCCGTCGAGGGCGCCGCCACGGTGGCGTACGCGGCGCATGTCGCGGGCTTCCTGGCGGGCATGCTGCTGGCCTGGCCGCTGCGGCCCGGCACCCCGCCGCCCCCGGAGCCGCGCGGCCTGCTGTTCGGCAGGAACGCCCGGCCCCGGCAGACCTGGTGAGGCCCGGGGCCCTCCGTCAGCGGGCGGTGCGGGTGTGGACGTAGTCCACCAGGCGGGTGAGCGCGTCCGGGTCGGTGGACGGCATGACGCCGTGGCCGAGGTTGAAGACGTGACCCTCCAGACTCGCGGCGGAGTCGAGGACCTCCTGAGCCTTGGTCTCGACGGCCTCGCGGGTGGCGAACAGCACCGTCGGGTCCAGGTTGCCCTGGAGGGCCTTGCCGGGGCCGACGCGGCGGGCGGCCTCGTCCAGCCGCACCCGCCAGTCGACGCCGACGACGTCCGCGCCGGCCTCGCCCATCAGGCCGAGCAGTTCACCGGTGCCGACACCGAAGTGGATGCGCGGCACACCGTAGGGCTCGACGGCCCGGAAGACCTTCGCCGAGGCGGGCAGCACGGAGCGCCGGTAGTCGGCGGGGGCGAGTGCGCCCGCCCAGGAGTCGAACAGCTGGACCGCGCTGGCGCCCGCCTCGATCTGCACCTTCAGGAACCCGGCGGTGATGTCCGCGAGGCGGTCGAGCAGGTCGGCCCAGAGCTCGGGGTCGCCGAACATCATCGCCTTGGCGTTCTCGTACGTCCGCGACGGACCGCCCTCGACCAGGTAGCTCGCGAGGGTGAACGGGGCACCGGCGAACCCGATCAGCGGGGTGGCGCCGAGCTCGCGGGTGAGCATGCCGATGGCCTCGGTGACGTAGGAGACGTCCTCGGGCGTGAGGTCGCGCAGCTGGGCGAGGTCCGCGCGGGTACGGATGGGGCGCTCGACGACCGGGCCGACGCCTGGCTTGATGTCGAGGTCGATGCCGATGGCCTTGAGCGGGACGACGATGTCGCTGAAGTAGATCGCCGCGTCGACGCCGTGCCGGCGGACCGGCTGGAGCGTGATCTCGGTGACCAGGTCGGGGCGCATGCAGGAGTCGAGCATCCCGACGCCCTCGCGGACCTTGCGGTACTCCGGCAGCGAGCGCCCGGCCTGCCGCATGAACCACACCGGCGTGTGCGGTACGGGTTCCCGCCTGCACGCCTTCAGGAAGGCGGAGTCGTAGGTGGCTGTCGGCTGCTGGCCCGCAGGGCTTCCGTTGGCACTCACGTCGGAAAGTCTCCCACGGCCCCGGAGCGGACACGGCCGCGCCCGGACGCCGGGGCCCGGCCCGCACCGCACCCGAGGTGACCGGCCGCGCCCCGGCCGGGTGTCTTGCCCTGCGCGCGACCCCCGTTCCCCTTACTCTTCCCCGCATGGCTGCGGCTCAGGGACGACTGTCGGACGACGCTGGCGGAATGGACGAGGCGAAGGGGACCGAGGAGGCGGAGCGGCAAACGGACACAGGGCCACCGCCGCCTTTCCGGGCAGCAGTCGACGCGCTGCGCGCGGCCCGGCTGCGTCCGCAGATCGAGGTGGAGCAGACCCCGGCGCCCCGGCGGCTGGCCCCGTTCGCGTACGCGCTGGAGGCCACCGTCGTGGACGGCGACCAGGACCTGGCCGACGGGCGGCTGGTACTGCTGCACGACCCGGCCGGGCACGACGCCTGGCGCGGCACGTTCCGGCTGGTGACGCTGGTGCGCGCGGAGCTGGAGCCGGAGATGGCGGCCGACCCGCTGCTGCCGGACGTCTGCTGGACCTGGCTGACGGGCGCGCTCCAGGCGCGCGGGCTGACGTACGGCGAGCCGAGCGGCACGGTCACCCGGGCGAGTTCTCATCACTTCGGGGGGCTGTCGGCCCGCCCGGCCGCCTCGCAGATCGAGATCCGGGCGTCGTGGACACCGCGCGAGGGCCTGGGCGGGGTTCCGGACACGGGGGCGCATCTGGGGGCCTGGTGCGATCTGCTGGCGCAGGTCGCGGGGCTGCCGCCGGCCGGTCCTGGCGACGCGTCGGTGGTCACGCTGCCGCAGCGGCGCGGCCCGCAGTCGCGCTGACCCCCCGCTCCGGCCGCTCGCGTCTCGGGCCGGCCTTCCCTTTCGGCCTTCCCTTTCGGCCTTCCCTTTCAGCCTTCCCTTCGGCCGTCGCGCACGGCCGTCTCCGGGGGCGCCGACGGTTCGATCCGGCTCCCGTGCGGCCGTCTCTTTGTCGATACGGCCACTTTCAATCAGGAGCGGTCGATCGAACGAACCGATTCGGTCACCGAACGATCGATCGCCTGTCCGAATTGCACTAATTGTTACTCACTAGATCGTGATCATTTCCTAAAGGGCACCGGGTTTACTGCCGAAGACGACTGTGACCTTGACAGCCGTCCCGCACCCCAGGAGGCCCGGTGTCCGTTCTTCTTGAGCAGCCCGCAAGCCTGGTCGCCTACCGTCCGAACAAGCCCACCGCCATGGTCGTGGTCGCCGATCCGCGCGTCCGCTCCACCGTCACCCGCCATCTGTGGGCGCTCGGTGTGCGCGACGTGATCGAGGCGTCGTCCGTGGCCGAGGCCCGTCCCCGCATCGGCAATCCCCGCGACATCTGTGTCGCCGACGTCCATCTGCCCGACGGCTCCGGCCTGACCCTGCTCTCCGAGACCCGCGCCGCGGGCTGGCCCAACGGCCTGGCCCTGTCGGCGGCCGACGACATCGGCGCCGTGCGCAACGCCCTCGCGGGCGGAGTGAAGGGCTACGTCGTCACCGGCACCCGCTCCAACGTCGGGCTCCCCACCCGCCCCGGTGCCGCCCCCATCGGCGCCGCGGCCGCCCGGCTCCACCGCCGCCCCCCGGGTGCCCCGAGCCACCCGGGCGGCTACCGCGAGCTGTCGGGCCGTGAGGTCGAGGTGCTGCGCCTGGTCGCCGAAGGCCAGTCGAACAAGGCCATCGGTGTCTCGATGGGGCTGTCCGCCCTGACCGTGAAGAGCCATCTCGCCCGCATCGCCCGCAAGCTCGGCACGGGTGACCGCGCTGGAATGGTGGCGGTGGCACTGCGCACCGGAATCATCCACTGACCCGACCGCCCCGCGCGGACCCGGCCACCCGGCCCGGCCCCGCCCTCCTCCGGCCACCGCGCCGACGTGAACCCGTCGTTTCCCCGGCCTGACCGGTTTACGACCCCTGGGTGCCCGTCGACGGAACGTTCCGTCGGCGGGGCCCGTCCACGCATGGATACCCTTGACAGGTGACCGACGCCCAAGAGACCGCAGCAGACACATCACTGCGAACCACCGGGGGCGCCCCTCCGGAAGACGACGGATCTTCTGCTGCCGGGGCGCCGATCCCTCTCCTCGAACCCCGTGAGGGCATTCCGCCCGTCGTCGCGGACGACGCCGCCCTCGCCGACGTGATCGCCCGCCTCGCGGCCGGCTCCGGCCCCCTCGCCGTCGACGCCGAGCGCGCCTCCGGCTACCGCTACGGACAGCGGGCCTATCTGGTGCAGCTGCGCCGCCAGGGCGCCGGCACCGCGCTGATCGACCCCGTGGCCTGCCCCGACCTGTCCGGCCTGGGCGAAGCGCTGTCGGGCGTGGAGTGGGTGCTGCACGCCGCCACCCAGGACCTGCCCTGTCTGCGCGAGATAGGCATGGTCCCCGAGCGGCTGTTCGACACCGAGCTGGCCGGCCGCCTCGCCGGGTTCCCGCGGGTCGGCCTGGGCGCGATGGTCGAGTCCGTCCTCGGCTACGTCCTGGAGAAGGGCCACTCCGCCGTCGACTGGTCCACCCGCCCGCTGCCCGAGCCCTGGCTGCGCTACGCCGCCCTGGACGTCGAGCTGCTGGTCGACCTGCGCGACGCGCTGGAGAAGGAGCTGGACCGGCAGGGCAAGCTGGAGTGGGCCCGCGAGGAGTTCGACGCCATCGCGACCGCGCCGCCGCCCGAGCCCCGCAAGGACCCCTGGCGCCGTACGTCCGGGATGCACAAGGTGCGGCGCCGGCGGCAGCTGGCCGTCGTACGGGAGATGTGGGAGACGCGGGACCGGATCGCGCAGCGGCGGGACGTCTCGCCCGGCAAGGTGCTGTCCGACACGGCCATCGTGGAGGCCGCGCTGGCCGTCCCCGCCGGCACCCACGTCCTGGCCACGCTCAACGGCTTCGGGCACCGGATGGGGCGCCGGCAGCTGGAGCAGTGGCAGGCCGCGGTCGAGCGGGCCAAGGCGCTGACCGAGTCGCAGCTGCCGCAGCAGGGGCAGTCCGTCGCGGGTCCCCCGCCGCCGCGCGCCTGGGCCGACAAGGACCCCGTCGCCGCGGCCCGGCTGTCCGCGGCCCGGACCGCCGTGACCGCGCTCGCCGAGCGGCTCGCCATGCCACAGGAGAACCTGATCACCCCCGACACCGTGCGGCGGATCTGCTGGGAGCCGCCGAAGGCGGTGGACGCCGAGTCCGTCGCGGCGGCGCTGGCGGGGTACGGGGCCCGGCCCTGGCAGGTCGCACAGGTGACGCCGGTCCTGGTGGACGCGCTGTCCGTCCCCGAGTAGTACCGGGCGCCGGGACGGGCGACGGGCGGGCGTTCGCGGTGTCGCAGGAGGGCACAAGTGGAACAGTGGCGTCGAGATCAGGCCAAGATCCCCGGAGGACGCGGGGGCGGCGCGGTGTGACCTTCGCCGCTCCCTCCTCCAGGGCTGTGCAGCTACGTTACTCGTAAGTAGCATGGGTCTGAGCGCGCGCTCAGTGCATGCGTGTCGCAGCAGTGCCATCCCGCACCCTGGAGGAGAGCCATCGTGCCTCGTACCGTCAGGGACGTCGTGTTCGTCGACGGCGTCCGCACCCCGTTCGGCAAGGCGGGCCCGAAGGGCATCTACCACGAGACCCGGGCCGACGACCTGGTCGTCAAGGCGATCAGGGAGCTGCTGCGCCGCAACCCCGGTCTGGACCCCAAGAAGATCGACGAGGTCGCCATCGCCGCGACCACGCAGATCGGCGACCAGGGCCTGACCCTCGGCCGCACGGCGGGCATCCTGGCGGGTCTCCCGCAGTCCGTCCCGGGCTACTCGATCGACCGTATGTGCGCCGGCGCCCTGACCGCCGTGACCACGACGGCCGGTTCGATCGCCTTCGGCGCCTACGACGCCGTCATCGCCGGCGGTGTCGAGCACATGGGCCGCCACCCCATGGGCGAGGGAGTCGACCCGAACCCGCGCTTCGTGTCGGAGAAGCTCGTCGACGAGTCCGCCCTGTTCATGGGTATGACCGCCGAGAACCTGCACGACCGCTACCCGACCATCACCAAGCAGCGCGCCGACGAGTACGCCGTGCGCTCGCAGGAGAAGGCCGCCAAGGCGTACGCCGACGGCAAGATCCAGCAGGACCTGGTGCCGATCTCGGTGCGCCGCACCAACCCCGAGGCCGGCGAGACCGGCTGGGGCCTGGTCACGGCCGACGAGCCGATGCGCCCGGGCACGACCCTGGAGAACCTCCAGGGCCTGAAGACCCCCTTCCGCGTGCACGGCCGGGTCACCGCCGGCAACGCGGCCGGTCTGAACGACGGCGCCACCGCGTCGATCATCGCGAGCGAGGACTTCGCCCGCGAGAACGACCTGCCGGTCAAGATGCGCCTGGTCTCCTACGCCTTCGCCGGCGTGGAGCCCGAGGTCATGGGCTACGGCCCGATCCCGGCCACGGAGAAGGCGCTCGCGCAGGCGGGCCTGTCCATCTCCGACATCGGTCTCTTCGAGATCAACGAGGCCTTCGCCGTCCAGGTCCTCGCCTTCCTGGAGCACTACGGCATCGCCGACGACGACGCGCGCGTCAACCAGTACGGCGGCGCGATCGCCTACGGCCACCCGCTGGCCTCCTCCGGTGTGCGTCTGATGACGCAGCTGGCCCGCCAGTTCGAGGAGCAGCCGCACGTCCGCTACGGCCTGAACACCATGTGTGTCGGGTTCGGCATGGGCGCCACCGTCATCTGGGAGAACCCGCACTTCGAGGGGGACAAGTGAGCACCACCGCTGAGCTTCTGAAGGGTGCGGCCGAGCTGTTCCCCGACGAGGTCGTGACGTCCGCGCACGTCCGCCACCTCGACCTGCCGTTCGGCGCCGGGCGCTTCGCGCTCATCACGCTGGACAACGGCTTCGACCACACCAAGCCGACCACCTTCGGCCCGCAGTCGCTGGCGAACCTCAACCTCGCCGTCGACCAGGTCGAGAAGGAGGCCGCGGACGGCTCGATCGTCGGCGTCGGCATCACCGGCAAGCCGTTCATCTTCGCGGTCGGCGCCGACCTCAAGGGCGTCGAACTGCTGAAGCGGCACGAGGAGGCCCTGGCCATCGGCAAGGGCGGCCACGACGTCTTCAAGCGTCTGGCCGGTCTGGCCGTGCCGACCTTCGCGTACTACAACGGTGCCGCCATGGGCGGTGGCGTCGAGGTCGGTCTGCACTGCACCTACCGGACCGTGTCGAAGGCCCTGCCGGCCTTCTCGCTGCCCGAGGTCTTCCTCGGTCTGGTCCCGGGCTGGGGCGGCTGCACCATCCTGCCGAACCTGATCGGTGCCGAGAACGCCGTCTCGGTGATCATCGAGAACAGCCTCAACCAGAACAAGCAGCTCAAGGGCAAGCAGGTCTTCGAACTGGGCATCGCCGACGCCCTGTTCGAGGGTGCCGACTTCCTGGAGCAGTCCCTGCTCTGGACCGCGTCCGTACTCAAGGGCGACATCGTGGTCGAGCGCCCGGCGATCGACCGCGGCGAGGCCTGGGACCAGGCCGTCGCCAAGGGCCGCTTCATCGCGGACTCCAAGGTGCACGGCGCCGCCCCGGCCGCCTACCGCGCCCTGGACATCATCGAGGCGTCCAAGGACGGCGACCTCCAGAAGGGCTTCGACGCCGAGGACGTCGCCCTCGCCGACCTGATCATGGGTGGCGAGCTGCGCTCCGGCATCTACGCCTTCAACCTGGTGCAGAAGCGCGGCAAGCGCCCCGCCGGCGCCCCGGACAAGAGCCTGGCGCGCCCGGTCACCAAGGTCGGCGTCGTCGGCGCGGGCCTGATGGCCTCGCAGCTGGCGCTGCTGTTCCTGCGCCGCCTCGAGGTGCCGGTGGTCCTCACCGACATCGACCAGGAGCGCGTCGACAAGGGTGTGGGCTACGTCCACGCCGAGATCGACAAGCTGCTCGGCAAGGGCCGGATCAACCAGGACAAGGCCAACCGCCTGAAGGCCCTGGTCACCGGTGTCCTGGACAAGGCCGAGGGCTTCGCGGACGCGGACTTCATCATCGAGGCCGTGTTCGAGGAGATGACGGTCAAGCAGAAGGTGTTCGCGGAGGTCGAGGCGGTCGCCCCGGCGCACGCGATCCTCGCCACCAACACCTCCTCGCTGTCGGTGTCGGAGATGGCCTCCAAGCTCCAGCACCCGGAGCGCGTGGTCGGCTTCCACTTCTTCAACCCTGTCGCGATCCTCCCGCTGCTGGAGATCGTCCGCGGCGAGCAGACCGACGACGCCTCCCTGGCCACGGCCTTCGGCGTCGCCAAGAAGCTGAAGAAGACCGCGGTGCTGACGAAGGACGCCCCGGCGTTCGTCGTGAACCGCATCCTGACCCGTTTCATGGGCGAGATCCAGAACGTCATCGACGAGGGCACCCCGGTCGCCGTCGCCGAGAAGGGCGTCGAGCCCCTCGGTCTGCCGATGTCGCCGCTGGTCCTGCTGGAGCTGGTCGGTCCCGCGATCGGCCTGCACGTCTCGGAGACCCTCAACCGGGCCTTCCCCGAGCGCTTCACGGTCTCCCCGAACCTCAAGGCGGTCGTCGAGGCCGGCAAGCGCGGCTTCTACGTCTACGACTCCGGCAAGCCGGAGCTGGACCCCGAGGTCGCCGCGCTGCTCAAGCAGGGCGATGTCGTCCTGACCGAGGAGCAGGTGCGCGACCGCGTGCTCGACGCGGTGGCCCAGGAGATCGGGCTCATGCTCGACGAGGGTGTCGTCGCCGAGGCGCAGGACATCGACCTCTGCCTGATCACCGGCGCCGGCTGGCCCTTCCACCTGGGCGGCATCACGCCGTACCTGGACCGTGAGGGTGTCAGCGAGCGGGTGAACGGCAAGCGGTTCCTGGAGCAGGGCGTGGCGAGCGTTCCCGCGTAGCGCTCGGCTTTGGCGCCGGTGCCCCGCACACCTGGGTGGTGTGCGGGGCACCGGTGTTTGTGTTTGAGGGCGGTGCGGCTTTCCGGGTGCGGGTTGTGTGTGGCTTGTCGCGCCCACGCGGCGGAGCCGCACATGGACACAGTCCCGCGCCCCTTATGGGGCGTTGCACTCCTGCCAGGGTTCCAGGGCCAGGCCCGGTTCCTCCTTGCGGCGGGTGATGCGGAGGGTGCCGTCGGGGGTGAGGGTGGCGGCGGTGACGCGGCCGGTGCCGTCCACCGTCAGCGCCACGCGGGTGCCCGGTGGTAGTTGGGGGCCCGACTCCGTCCACCACAGGCCCGCCGTCTCCCCCTCGGTCGGGTAGGCGGCGAAGGCGACCCGGCCGGAGGCGGAGCGCTGGGCGAGCACGGTGCAGTCGTGGCCGTCGATGTCGCAGCGCAGCAGCGCCACCGGGCCCGGACCGGCCGCGGCGAGGAGCGGGGCCGGCTCACCGCCCTCCCGCCAGGCGTACAGCATGCCGTCGGGTGCGGCGTAGAACAGGGTCGTGTGCTCCTTGGAGGTGGGCAGTGCGGCCAGCGTGCCCGGCTCCACGTCGGCGGTCAGCGGATCGGCCGCCACCGGCCGGCCGCCCGGCTCCTGCTGGAGCCAGCGCAGGACACCCGTGGGGTTGGTGGCGTACACCTCGATCCGGCCCGACTCCCCCGTGACCGCGACGAGTTGGTCGTGCACCCTGGAGCCGCGCAGGTCGTGCCAGGTGTTCCAGCCGCCGCGCTCCTTCTGGTTGACGGTCTGCACGCCCTTGCCGCGGTTGCGCACGAAGAGGTACGCGCGGCCCTCGGCGTCGACCGCGACGGCGGGCTCTCCGGTGCGCTCGCCCTGCTTGTTGGGGTGGCCGACCGGGGCCCAGTCCAGTGCGGCGAGCAGGGGCCGGAAGTGCGTGGAGTGCACCAGGCCGGACTCACCCGAACGAGTGGGCCGCCAGGCGACCAGATGGGCATAGCCGTCGGCGCCCTGGCCCACCGCGAACCCGGCGTGCAGCTGCTGGGCGCCGCCGATCCTGCGGGGTGCCTGCCAGGTGCCGCCCGGGGCGAACTCGGCGCGGCACAGGACCGCGTCGTCGGAGGGGAGATAGACACTCAGACGGCCGTCGCGGCCGCGTATGAGCCAATTGCCGTTCACTGCGCGAACCATGGGCACGGAGTCACTCTAATCGGACGGCGGAGGTCCGCCCGCCCGCAGGGCGTGGGACGCTGAGGGCATGAGTGCCCCCTTGCTGGTGATCGTCGACGGCGCGAACGTCGTGGGGTCCGTGCCGGACGGATGGTGGCGTGACCGGCGGGGGGCCGCGGAGCGGCTGCGGGACCGGCTGGCGGCCGACGGGGTGCCGGGGCGGGACGGGCCGTTGGAGATCGTGCTCGTGGTGGAGGGGGCCGCGCGCGGGGTGTCGTCGGTGCCGGGGGTCCGGGTGGAGTCCGCGGGCGGGAGCGGTGACGATCTCGTCGTGGAGCTGGTGGCCACCGCGGGGCGGCCCTGTCTCGTGGTGACCGCGGACCGGGAGTTGCGGGGGCGGGTGGGGGCGCTGGGGGCGGAGGTCGTGGGGCCGCGCTCGGTCCGGCGCTGAGTCCGTTGACGGCAAGGGGCGCGGGCCGGGCGGCCTGCCACCTGCCCTGGTCCTTCGTGTTGCGGCCGTGGGTGGGTCGTGGCTGGTCGCGCAGTTCCCCGCGCCCCTTGGGAGCCGGTGTCAGGCCTCTCCGGGGCCCGGCGCCCTGACCGTCTCCTCGTGGCGGCCGAGGCGGCTGTGGGAGCGGCCGTAGAGGAAGTAGACGACGATGCCGACGACCATCCAGCCGGCGAACCGGAGCCAGGTCTCGGTGGGGAGGTTGAGCATCAGCCACAGGGAGGCCAGGACCGAGAGGATCGGCAGGAACGGCACCCAGGGCGTGCGGAAGGAACGGGGCAGGTCGGGGCGCGTACGGCGGAGGATGATCACGCCGATGGCGACGACGACGAAGGCGAACAGGGTGCCGATGTTGACCAGTTCGGCGAGCTCGCTCAGCGGGGTGAAGCCGGCCACGATCGCGATGATCACGCCGAGCAGGATGGTCGGCCGGTGCGGCGTCTTGTACCGCGGGTGGACACGGGAGAAGAAGCGCGGCAGCAGTCCGTCGCGGCTCATGGCGAAGAAGACACGGGTCTGGCCGAGCAGGAGGATCATGCAGACCGTGGTGAGGCCGACGGCGGCGCCGAAGCTGATGAAGCCCGCGAACCAGGGGTGTCCGGTGGCCTTGAAGGCGTCGGCGAGCGGGGCCGTGACCGACAGGTCGGTGTAGTGCTGCATGCCCGTCACGACGATCGACACGGCGACGTACAGGGCGGTGCAGATGAAGAGGGAGCCGAGGATGCCGCGCGGCATGTCGCGCTGCGGGTTGCGGGTCTCCTCGGCGGCGGTGGCGACGACGTCGAAGCCGATGAAGGCGAAGAAGACGACGGACGCGGCCGTGAAGATGCCCATCACACCGAAGTTGGAGGGGGCCCAGCCGAAGATCAGCTGGATCAGCGGCGCCTGGAGGCTCTCGCCGGCCGGCACCTCCTGGCTCTTCGGGATGAACGGGTCGTAGTTGTTGCCGTCGATCAGGAAGGCACCGGCGATGATCACGGTGAGCACGACGGTCACCTTGATCGCCACGACCACCGAGGTGACGCGCGCGGAGAGCTTGGTCCCGAGGACGAGGATCGCGGTGAGCACCAGGACGAGCGCGGCGGCGAGGATGTCGAAGCCGAAGCCGTCGGCGCCGTCACGGGTGCCGAGCGCGTCGGGCAGGTGCCAGCCCGCGTTGTCCATCAGGGAGGCGATGTAGCCGGACCAGCCGACCGCCACCACCGCCGTGCCGAGCGCGAACTCCAGGACGAGGTCCCAGCCGATGATCCAGGCGGGCAGTTCGCCGAGGGATGCGTAGGAGAAGGTGTAGGCCGAGCCGGCCACCGGGACGGTGGAGGCGAACTCGGCGTAGCAGAGCGCGGCGAGGGCGCAGACGACACCCGCCGCGACGAAGGCCAGGGCCACCGCGGGCCCCGCGTTGTTCTTGGCCACCGTCCCGGTCAGGACGAAGATGCCGGTACCGATGATCACGCCGACGCCGAAGACCGTGAGGTCCAGGGCCGACAGGGATTTCTTGAGTGCGTGCTCGGGTTCCTCGGTGTCGAGGATGGACTGCTCGACCTTCTTCGTCCGGAAGAGGGTACTGCTCACGGGTTTACCTCCCACTTGTCGTCCTCGACATGATCGAGAGGGGGTGCACCACGTATGCCCCGGCACGAGCGCCTTCACGCGGATGGGCCGGTTTCACCACTCCGACAGTGGTGAAACCGGCCCATCCGGGTGCATGCGGTCAGTCGCGCGCGGCTTCGACCTCGGCCGTGGCCGCCTCGTCGTACCGGCCGTCGAGCCGGGCCACGAGGCCGGTGACCTGGCGGGCGATGTCGGGCGCGGTCAGGCCGATCTCGGCCAGGACCTCGCCGCGGGAGGCGTGGTCGAGGAAGCGCGGCGGGATGCCGAAGTCGCGCAGCGGCACGTCCACGCCCGCGTCGCGCAGGGCCTGGGCGACGGCCGAGCCGACTCCGCCGACCCGGGAGTTGTCCTCGACGGTGACGACGACGCGGTGCCGGTCCGCGAGCGGGGCCATGGCCTCGTCCACGGGCTTGACCCAGCGCGGGTCGACGACGGTGGTGGTGATGCCCTGCCGGTCGAGCAGACCGGCGATCTCCAGGCACATCGGCGCGAGGGCGCCGACGGAGACCAGCAGCACGTCCGGGGTGTCGGTGCCGGGCTCGCGCAGCACGTCCATGCCGCCCACCCGGCCCACGGCGGGCACGGCGGGGCCGACGGCGCCCTTGGAGAAGCGGACCACGGTCGGCGCGTCCTCGACCTGCACGGCCTCGCGCAGCTGGGCGCGGACCTGCTCGGCGTCGCGCGGGGCGGCGAGCCTGAGGCCGGGTACGACCTGGAGGATCGACATGTCCCACATGCCGTTGTGGGAGGCGCCGTCGGTGCCGGTGACACCGGCGCGGTCCAGGACGAAGGTCACCCCGCACTTGTGCAGGGCGACGTCCATGAGGACCTGGTCGAAGGCCCGGTTGAGGAAGGTGGCGTACACGGCGAACACGGGGTGCACGCCCGCGTGGGCCAGGCCCGCGGCGGAGACGGCGCCGTGCTGCTCGGCGATGCCGACGTCGTAGACGCGGTCGGGGAAGCGCTTGGCGAAGCGGTCCAGGCCCACCGGCTGCAGCATCGCCGCGGTGATGGCGACGAGGTCCTCGCGCTCCTCGCCGAGCTTGACCATCTCGTCGCCGAAGACGGACGTCCAGTCGGCGCCGGAGGAGGCGATGGGCAGGCCGGTGTCGGGGTGGATCCTGCCGACGGCGTGGAAGCGGTCGGCCTCGTCCTGGAGAGCGGGCTGGTAGCCGCGGCCCTTCTCGGTGAGGCAGTGCACGATGACCGGCCCGCCGAACCGCTTGGCGCGGGCCAGCGCGGACTCCAGGGCCTCGATGTCGTGGCCGTCGATCGGGCCGACGTACTTCAGGCCGAGGTCCTCGAACATGCCCTGCGGGGCGATGAAGTCCTTCAGGCCCTTCTTGGCGCCGTGCAGGGTCTCGTAGAGGGGGCGGCCGAGGACCGGGGTGCGGTCCAGGAGGTCCTTGGTCCGGGCGAGGAAGCGCTCGTAGCCGTCGCTGGTGCGCAGGGTGGCCAGGTGGTTGGCGAGGCCGCCGATGGTGGGCGCGTAGGAGCGCTCGTTGTCGTTGACGACGATGACCAGCGGGCGGTCCTTGGCCTCGGCGATGTTGTTCAGCGCCTCCCAGGCCATGCCGCCGGTGAGGGCGCCGTCGCCGATGACGGCGGCGACGTGGGCGTCGCGCTTCATCAGCTGGTTCGCCTTGGCGATGCCGTCGGCCCAGCCGAGCACCGTGGAGGCGTGGCTGTTCTCGATGACGTCGTGCTCGGACTCGGCCTGCGAGGGGTAGCCGGACAGGCCGTCCTTCATCTTCAGCCGGGAGAAGTCCTGCCGGCCGGTGAGCAGCTTGTGGACGTAGGACTGGTGGCCGGTGTCCCAGAGGACCTTGTCCTTCGGTGACTCGAAGACCCGGTGCAGGGCGATGGTCAGCTCCACCACACCGAGGTTGGGGCCGAGGTGGCCGCCGGTCTTGGACACCGCGTCCACCAGGAAGGTCCGGATCTCCTCAGCCAGCTGGTCGAGCTGCTCCAGGCTGAGCCGGTCCAGATCGCGCGGTCCCCTGATGCGGGTCAGCAGCGGCACCCGTGCCTCCTTGCAGTAGAGCTGATCGAGCTGTTGCCGGGCTGTCGAGTCTAATGTTCCGCCCGGCCGCACGGTTCCCGGGCCGGTCCACAGATCACGCAATCGGGTCTACCCGACAACGTGGTGACGGGGAAACGCGCCGAAAGGGGCGCGGGGAACTGCGCGACCGGCCGCATACAAGCGGCAGCCGCCAGTCCACCCGCGCCCCTACGGCGCTAAGGCGCTACAGCTATGCCCGACCCGCGGTCTTCTGGGTCTTGCGGGTGATGGAGTCGATGACGACCGTGGTGAGCAGAACACCGGCGGTGATCATGTACTTCACCGGCTCGGCGATGGACTCCAGCTGGAGGCCGTACTGGATCGAGACGATCACCAGCACACCGAGCAGGGCGTTCCAGGTGCGGCCACGGCCGCCGAACAGCGAGGTACCACCGATCACGGCGGCGGCGATCGCGTTCATCAGCAGGTCACCGGTACCGGCGGACTGGTTGGCGGAGGCGATCTTCGAGGCCAGGAACAGACCACCGATGGCGGCGAAACCGCCGGAGATCGCGAACACCGAGATCCGGACCGCGGTGACGTTGATACCCGCGCGCCGGGAGGCCTCGACGCTGCCGCCGAGCGCGAAGACCTTGCGGCCGTACGCCGTGCGACGCAGCAGGAAGTCGGTCGCGACCAGGAAGACCAGGAAGATCACCGTGGCCAGCGGCAGGCCCTTGTACTGGTTGTACATGGCAGCCGCGGCGAAGGCGATGACCGCCAGCAGACCGGTCCGCAGCAGCGTGTCGCTCAGCGGACGGAACGGGATGCCCACCGCCTCACGACGGCGGTTGCCGAGGAAGGAGGTGAGGAAGAACACCCCGACGACCACGGCGGCCAGACCGTACGCGGCGGCGACGTCGCTGAAGTAGTACGTGGTCAGCTTGCCGATGAAGCCGTCGCTGGCGAGGTTGATCGTGCCGTTCTCGCCCAGCGTCTGGAGCATGAAGCCGAGCCAGAACAGCAGGCCCGCCAGGGTGACGGCGAACGCCGGAGCGCCGAGGACGGCGAAGAAGAAGCCGTGCAGGGCGCCGATGGCACCGCCCGCGGCGATGGCGAACAGTACGGCCGCCCACTCGGGCCAGCCCTGGTTCACCGCCAGGACGGCGGCGATGGCGCTGGCCGCGCCGCTGACCGAGCCGACCGACAGGTCGATCTCGCCGAGCAGCAGCACGAAGACGATGCCGACCGAGATCATGCCGGTGCCGACCATCGTGATCGTGATGTTGTTCAGGTTCTCCGCGGAGAGGAACGCGGAGTTCAGGCTCTGGAAGACGACGCAGATGACGATCAGGCCGAGGATGACGGGCAGCGAGCCGAGCTCACCGGCCTTCATCTTGCGCTTGAACTCACCGAGGTAGCCGGCCAGGCCCTGCTCCTGCACCAGCAGGCGCGGGTCGACGGCGACGTCGGAACCGGCGGCCGCCTCGGGGTTCTCCACGAGGCCCTGGTCCTGCGGAGTCGTTTCTGCCGCGGAGGTCTTGTCGATGCTCACTTGGAAACCTCCCCACTCGTGCGCGCCGCACGGCGGGTCACGGCGTTGTCGGTGGCGCCGGTGATGGCGGAGATGATCTCCTCCTGCGAGGTCGTCTTGACCTCGAACACACCGTTGTTGCGGCCGAGGCGCAGCACGGCCACCTTGTCGGCGACCGCCTTGACGTCGGCCATGTTGTGGCTGATGAGCACGACGGCGTGGCCGCGCTCGCGCAGCCGCTCGACGAGGTCGAGGACCTGTGCGGTCTGCTCCACGCCGAGGGCCGCGGTGGGCTCGTCGAGAATGACCAGCTTCGGCTCTCCGAGCATGGACCGGGCGATCGCCACGGTCTGGCGCTGGCCGCCGGAGAGCGAGGCGATCGGGATCCGCACACTGGGGATGCGGATCGAGAGGGTCTTCAGCAGTTCGAGGGAGCGGCGCTCCATCTCGACCTCGTCGAGGACGCCGCGCTTGCTCACCTCGCGACCGAGGAAGAGGTTGCCGACGACATCGATGTTGTCGCACAGCGCGAGGTCCTGGTAGACCGTCGCAATGCCCAGGGACTGGGCGTCGTGCGGCCGGTTGATAGCAACGGCCTTGCCTTCCCACTCGATGACGCCCTCATCGATGGGATGCACGCCGGCGATCGTCTTGACCAGCGTGGACTTTCCGGCGCCGTTGTCGCCCACCAGGGCGACGACCTCACCGGCGTGGACCTCGAGCTCTACGTCGGTGAGCGCCTGGACGGCACCGAATCGCTTGGAGACCCCGCGCAACGCCAGAACAGGCGTAGCGGACACGTGAACCATCTCCTTCGCCGCCTGACCCGGCGGAAGGTAGTGCTAAGAGTTGGGGGATGTTCCGTCCGGCGCCCCGCACGAGCTTGCGGGGCTGGTATGAGCGGGGCGCCGGAGGAGCCTTGGAGGCGGCCGTCCGGTACGGGAACTCAACGCTGGGTTCCCGTACCCGTGTGGACCTGCCGTGCCTCGGGGGTGCTACTTGATGCCGGCCTTGTCGCAGGCGGCCTTGTACTTGCCCGTGCAGATCTCGGCGGCGGTGTAGACGCCGTCCTTGATGACCGTGTCGTTGATGTTCTCGACGGTCAGCGAGGTGACGGGGACCAGGACGGACGGAACGTCCTTGGCGCTGTCGCTGGTGACCTTGTCCTTGGCGACGGTGGTGACGTCCTCGCCCTTGGCGAGCGCGACGGCCATCGCGGCGGCGGCCTCGGCCTCGGGAGCGTACGGCTTGTAGACGCTCATGAACTGCTCACCGGCGACGATGCGCTGCACGGCCGCGAGCTCGGCGTCCTGGCCGGTGACCGGGATGCCGCCGATGCCGGCCGCGTTCAGGGCGGTGATGATGCCGCCCGCCATGCCGTCGTTGGCGGAGTAGACGCCGACGATCTTGTCCTTGCCGAGAGCCGAGATCGCCGCCTCCATGTTGGCGTTGGCGTTCTCCGGCTTCCACTCCTTGGTGTCGTACTCCTTGCCGACCTTCACCTTGCCGTCGAGGACGGAGTGCGCGCCCTCCTTGAACTTGGCGGCGTTCGGGTCGGTGACGGAGCCGTTCATCATGACGATCTGGCCGCTCTTGGCCTTGTCGCCCAGCTCCGCGAGGAGCGCCTCGCCCTGGGTCTTGCCGACCTGGACGTTGTCGAAGGACGTGTAGGCGCTGATCGGGCCCTCGGCGAGGCGGTCGTAGGCGACGACCTTGATGCCGGCGTCCACGGCCTTCTGGACCGAGTTCTTGATCGCCTTGGCGTCGACGGCGTCCAGGATGAGGACGTCCACCTTGTTGGTGATCATGGTGTCGACCTGCTGCGCCTGCAGGTTCGCGTCCTGCTTGGCGTTGTTGTACTCGACGGTCGCCTTGCCGTTCGTCAGCTCCTTGATCTTCTGCTCGATCAGCGGGCGGTCGAACTTCTCGTAGCGAGCGGTCTGGTTCTCCGGGAGGAGAAGGCCGACCTTGATGTCGTCGCCCTTGGCGGCCGACGGCGAGGAGTCGCTGCCACCTTCGGCCTTGTCCGCGCTGCCACAGGCGGCGAGGGATACGGCCATTGCACCGGCGGCGATGGCCACGGCGGCACGACGCATACGCGTGTTCATTCAGAAACCTCCCTGACGAGGCCGCGTCGTTGCGGCCGAGGTGGCTGGAAGTCAACTCGGCCACACGTGCGACGTCAAGAAGTAAATCCTTAACGAGATGGCAACGGTGCCATCCGTTCTCTAAGTGAAGGCAGGCGCAGCGGTCGGCAGCGTGCCGTCCAAAAGGGTCGAATCGCCCACCTCGCCGAGTGCGAGGGCGAGCGCCCCGAGTACCTCCGCACGGCCACCAAGTGCTCCCGGGAGAACGGACAGTTGGCGCGCCGCGCTGGGGATCGCGTAGCGGCCGACAGACTCCCTGATCGGCCCGAGGACGAGCTCACCGGCCTCGGCGAGATCACCGCCCAGGACGACCCGGCTCGGGTTCAGCAGGTTGCAGAGATTGGCGACTCCACTGCCGATGTGTCGGCCGACGTCGGCGATCACCCGACGGCAGCCCGGATCTCCGTCCCTGGCCAGCCGTACGACACCCTCCATGGTCAGGTCGGTGCCGTGACTGGGCTGGAGGAGCGGCAGCACATAGCGCGCCGCCGCGAAGGTCTCCAGGCAGCCGCGATTACCGCAGCGGCAGACAGGGCCGGATTCATCGAGTGTAATATGTCCGATTTCTCCCGCAGTGCCACCGGGCCCGCGGTAGATCTTCCCGTCGATCACGAGACCGGCCCCGACACCGCTGGAGACCTTGATGTAGGCCATGTCCCGCACGCCCTTGCCGGCCCCCCAGACGAGCTCTCCGAGGGCGCCCAGATTGGCGTCGTTGTCCACGTGCACGGGTACGCCCAGACGGCCGCGCAGCTCCTCCGCGGGGCGCGTGCCGCTCCAGCCGGGCAGAATGGCGGTGGAGCCCAGCTGGCCGGACTCCACGTCGATCGGGCCGGGCACGCCGAGGCCCACTCCGGCGATCTTGGACCGGTCCACGCCGGTGACCGCGACCAGGCGGCCGACCAGCTCTTCCGCCCGGTCGAAGCCCTGCTCGGCGGACGCGTCCACGTCCAGCGGCTCGGACTCCTCGGCCAGCACCTGATGGGCCAGATTGCCGAGCGCCACCCGGAGGTGGGTATGCCCGAAGTCGATTCCTATGACGATCCCGGCGTCCCCGCTCAGACTGACGCTGCGGGCCCTGCGGCCGCCGGCCGAGGTCGGTGTGACCTCGACGGTTCCGCCGTCCTTCAGTTCACGGACGATGTTGGAGACCGTCGCCGCCGACAGGCCCGTCGTCCGCGCGATCTCCGCCTGTGTCAGGGATCCCGCCAGCCGGACGGCTCGGACCACCCGCTCCAGGTTGGCTCGGTGCAGCGACGACTGCGACCCCGGAGTCTCCACGACGACCTCCTGCGCGCGGGACCGCTTCGGTGAGGCCCCGTCTATGTCCAACTAGTGAACTCTAAGCTGAGCTGTTCGGGTTGCCTCCCGTCAAGAGGTTGAACAATTTCAGGAGGCGGCGACACAGCGAGGCACGCCGCTCCCCGGGGCGGGAACGGCGTGCGTTCGGGTGAGAGCTCTGGGTTACTTCAAGCGCGGTCCCGTGTCATTGCGGGGCCGGGCGCGGCCCGGTCCGGGGGCGCCGGGACAAGTCGGTCGGGGTTACGCCATTCGGGTGATCCCGCCTCGCTCCGGGGGCCGGGCGGGTCTCCCCCGGGCCGGGCGGGTCTCCCCCGGTCGCCCCGGGGCCGGCCGATCCGGGCTCCCCGGGTGACCTCAGGGTCACTTCAGGGTCGCCGAGGTCAGTCCGGCCTGGACCTGGCGCTGGAAGGACAGGTACACGACCAGCATGGGGATCATGGCGATGCTCACGCCGGCGAACAGGACCGGCAGGTCGGTGGCGTAGCCCTGCTGCTGCTGGAGCTGGATCAGGCCCTGGGTGAGGACATAGCGCTCGGGGTCGTCACCGCTCTGCGGCTGCATCAGGACCGTGGGCAGGATGAACTGGTTCCACTGCCCCAGCGTGTTGAAGATGCCCACGCTGATCAGGCCCGGCTTGGCCATCGGCAGCATCACCTGGAAGTAGGTCCGCGCGTGCGAGGCCCCGTCCAGGATCGCCGCCTCGAACACCGCCGTCGGCAGGGTCCGGAAGAACGCGTGCATGAAGAACACGGTGAACGGCATCGAGTAGGCGACGTAGACCAGGATCAGACCCTGGTAGGTGTTCAGCATGTCCAGCCGCTTGACCATGAAGAACAGCGGGACCAGGGCCAGGAACACCGGGAACATCGCGCCGGCGACGAAGAAGTAGTACAGGAACCGGTTGCCCCAGAACTGGTAGCGGGCCAGGACGTAGGCGGCCATGGAGCCGAAGAGCATGGTCAGCGGCACCGAGAAGGCCAGCACGATGACCGTGTTCAGGAAGTAGTCCCCGATGCCCTTGTCCCAGGCGCGGGCGAACACGTCCAGGGACCAGTTCTGCGGCCAGCCGAAGGCCGAGCCGCCGATCTGGGCGTCGGTCTTGAAGGAGCTGAGCACCAGCCACAGCAGGGGCAGCACGATCAGCAGGGCCCACACGGCGAGGAAGCCGTGCGAGAAGACGTTCAGCACGACGCCCTCGCCCCGGCCGCCGCCGGGGCGGACGGGGATCCTGTCCGGGGACCGCTGTGCGGGTACGGCCGCGCCCTGCTTGACGGGGGCGCTGGTGTCGTCGATGGGTGCGCTCATGTCGGTCGTCTCTCTCCCGCTCAGAACTCGATGCGCTCGCGGCGGGTGGCCCGCAGCATGACCACGGACAGGATCAGGGTGAGCACGAGCATCACCACGCCCATGGCGCAGGCGTAGCCGCTCTTGCCGTAGATGAGGAAGTTGCGCATCATCGCCGTCGCCATGACCTCGCTGTGATGGTCGGGGCCGCCGCCGAACTCGCCCGCGGTCATCGTGGACACCAGGATGAACATGTCCATGGCCGCGATACCGAGGTACACCCAGGCGGTCTGCACGGAGTCCCACAGCAGGGGCAGCGTGATGCGGAAGAAGGACTGTCCGCGCCCGGCGCCGTCGATCAGGGCGGCCTCGTAGATGTCGCGCGGAATGGACTGCATGGCCGCCGAGAACAGCACCAGATAGAAGCCGACGCCGTGCCAGACGACGACCAGCATCAGCATCCACAGCACCATGTTCGGCTCGTTGAGCCATTCCACCGGACTGCTCTCGTCGACCAGTCCGAGTTTCATCAGCAGGCCGTTCAGCATGCCGCCGCTGTCACTGCGGTACACGGCCCCGAACAGCACCGCGAGAATCGCCAGCGACAGCACCTGCGGAAAGAAGTACACGACCTTGTAGAACTTCGATCCCGCGACGCCCGCGACCCCGCCGGCCCGGCTGCGGCCGCCCGCGTTCAGCATGAACGCGAAGAACAGCGCGAGCAGAATGGTGATCACCGGGATGAACACCAGGAACAGGATGTTGTGCCAGATGGCACCCAGGAAGATGTCGTCCTGGAACAACTCCTTGTAGTTGTCCAGACCGATGAACTCGAACGTCTGGGACTGGCCCTTCCAGTCGGTCAGCGAGTAGCCGATCGTCTGGAGATAGGGCCAGATCACGAAGACGAGATACAACGCCACGGGGACGAACAAGAACCCCGCTACGAACCGGTGCTGCCCTTTACGCATCGAACACCCTGCCCCTGTCGTCCCCGAGGGGCGCGGGGGCTGTACCCGATATGCGGCCGCCGCCGCGTGTGCGCGACACGCCGCGATGAACCACACCCCTGAACAGCACCCACGCCCCCACGGCGAAACCCGAATTCGCTATTCCCGGCGGTTGTTCTTGGCCGCCGGGTCCTTCGCGGCCTCGTTCACCGCAGCCTGCGCCCGCTTCAGCCACTCCGCGGGCTGGATGCGCTTGGCCATCAGCTCGTTGGACGCGTTCTGGATGGCGGTGTCCATCTCGCTGTACCACTCCGTGTACAGGAACCGGAAGGTGTTGTCACCGGCGGCCTTGGACGCCTCGACCGTGGACTGCGTGCCCGGCCGCAGCTGGACGCTCGGGTCCACGCCGTCCTTGAGGATGGTCAGCGAGTTCGCCTCCTTGGCGAACAGCGTCGACCACTCGCGGGACAGCATCATCCGCATGAACTCCTGCGCCCCAGCCAGGTTCTTGGCCTTGGAGGGGATGATGAACGGCTCGCCGGAGCCGGCCCGGATCGCCTCGTACGGCATGGCGCTGTCCGGCAGCAGCGGCATCGGCATGAACCTCATGTCGAAGTCCGCCGGGGTCTGCTTCAGCTGCTCGTTCTCCAGCCACGAACCACAGGTGATGAAGGCGGCCTTGTACTGGTTCCAGCGGGTCTGCGACTCGGTGTGGGTCAGGCCGTTGGTGCCGGGCAGCAGATAGCCCTTCTCGACGACCTCGTAGACCGCCTCGACCGCGGCCTTCGCGGCGTCGGAGCCGACGAACGCGTTCGGCTCGAGGTTGTCGATCGCCTTCATGGCCTCCAGACCGCCGGTCTTGGCGATCAGGTCCATGATGGCGACGTTGATGTAGTACGGGTACTTGCCCTGGTGCGCGAGGCCGCCGATGCCCTGGGACTTGGCGTCCTTGCAGATGGCGAGGAAGTCGTCCCAGGTCTTGGGCTCCTCCCAGCCCTTCTCCTCGAAGAGCTTGCCGGAGTACCACAGACCCCACACCGTGTAGATGTAGTTGAGGGCGACGATCTTGCCCTCCTGCATGCCCGCGTCGAGCGTGCCGGGGATCAGGGTGTCGCGGACCTTCTTCGAGGGGTCGTCCACCGAGGGCGCGTCCAGGACCGCGGCGAGGTCGAGGAGCTGGCCGTTCTTGTAGAGGACGTCGATCTTGATCTTCTGCGCGCCGGAGTTGTCGACGATGTCCGGCGGATTGCCGCCGTTGAAGCGCGGCTGGAGTTTTCCGGTGATCTCCTGGGTGCCGGTGTGGGTGGAGGTGACGCCCCACTTCTTCTGGAAGCTCGCCTCCCACACCTTGGCGTACTCGTCGCCGTAACCGCCCTTGAAGATGACGACGTCGAGTTTGCTGCCCTTCTTCACACCGAAGGGGTTGTCCTTGGACGTCTTGCCCTTGGTGTCCTCGCTCGTTTCGTCGCCGCCGCCGCTGGCACAGGCGGACAGCACGCCCATCGACGGCACGGCGATCAGGCCGAGCGCGGCGGACCGCTTGATCAGATCGCGGCGGCCGACACCCGCGTCGGAGTTCTCGGCACCATTGTTCTCGGCGGAAGTGGATCCCATGCTCAAGTCCTCGCCTTCTCCAGGACTCAGGCGGTGAACCGGATCCTCGCCGGCACCGCGGTGGGGTCAAGCTGGGTCGTGCACGAACTG
Source organism: Streptomyces sp. NPDC005017 (assembly GCF_042873115.1). Lineage (NCBI taxonomy): Bacteria > Bacillati > Actinomycetota > Actinomycetes > Kitasatosporales > Streptomycetaceae > Streptomyces > Streptomyces sp. NPDC005017. The sequence continues at coordinate 412,716 of NZ_JBIALD010000002.1, forward strand.
CTCCGGGACGCTGGTGAAGGTCCGGGATCGCCGACAGGTATAGTCCACTTCCCGCCAGCGGAGCAAGATCGAATGCAAGGTTCGCTGTTGGTCTTTTCCGAGTTGAGACCTCACGGAAATATCCGCCGCCCGATCGATCACGACCGGAGGAATTCGCGACAACACCCCCGGACGCCACAGTCAACACCCTTGACACGCCTGACCACTTGCACCCCTACTTGACCCTGCGCACGAAGTTGACAACGTTGTCCAAAGTGCAGGGAGGGCTCGTGCACAGAGTTCGGCACAGATGGGGTACGGCGGCGGCGCTGACCGCCGTCCTCACCCTGGCGGTGGGCTCGCAGGGTGTGGCGGTCGCCCTGCCGGAGAAACCCGACGCCGTCGGCCGGGAGTTCACCTCCTCCTTCGAGGCGGGCGAACCGGCACCGGACTGGCTGAACACGGTCGACACCGCGCCCGACGGCACCAAGCGCGCCTCGGAGGTGGACGGCGGATACGGCAGCGGCATCCCGGGCAATGTGACCGACCACGTCACGGACGTCCGGGCGAGCGGCGAGAACACCGGCGCCGGTGAGGTGAAGGAGAACCTCGTCGACGGCGAGCCGAGCAGCAAGTGGCTGGTCTTCCAGCCGGCCGGCTGGGCCGAGTTCGAGATGGACAAACCGGTCAAACTGGCGACTTACGCCCTGACTTCGGCCAATGACTTCGCCGAGCGGGACCCGCGCGACTGGACGCTGAAGGGCTCCGCCGACGGCACCGACTGGAAGACCCTGGACACCCGGAGCGGCGAGACCTTCACCGAGCGCTTCCAGACCCGGACCTTCGACCTCGCCGAACCGGCCGAGTACCGGTACTTCCGGCTGGAGATCACCCGCAACAACGGCGCCCTGACCATCACCCAGCTCGCCGACGTCCAGTTCTCCACCGGCGGCGGCCAGGGACCGGTGCCGCAGGACATGCTGTCGCTGGTCGACCGGGGCCCGAGCGGCTCGCCGACGGCTAAGTCGGCGGCCGGCTTCACCGGGAAGCGGGCGCTGCGCTACGCGGGCCGCCACACCTCCGAGGGCCGGGCGTACTCGTACAACAAGGTCTTCGACGTGGACGTGGCCGTGCACCGCGACACCCGGCTGTCGTACCGGATCTTCCCGGCGATGGCCGACGGCGACCGCGACTACGACGCCACCCATGTCGCGGTGGACCTGGCCTTCACCGACGGCACGTATCTCAGCGACCTGAAGGCGACCGACCAGCACGGCTTCGCGCTCAGCCCGCGCGGACAGGGCGCGGCGAAGATCCTCTACGTCAACCAGTGGAACAACGTCGTCTCGCGGATCGGCGCGGTCGCCGCGGGCCGCACGATCGACCGCGTCCTCGTCGCCTACGACTCCCCCGCGGGCCCGGCCCGGTTCCGCGGCTGGCTCGACGACGTCAGGATCGCGCCCGCCGCCCCCGAACGCCCCAAGGCGCATCTGGCCGACTACGCGATCACCACCCGCGGCACCAACTCCAGCGGCGGCTTCTCGCGCGGCAACACCTTCCCCGCGACCGCCGTTCCGCACGGCTTCAACTTCTGGACGCCGGTGACCAACGCGGGCTCGCTGAGCTGGCTGTACGACTACGCCCGAGGGAACAACGCGGACAATCTGCCCACGATCCAGGCGTTCAGCGCCAGCCATGAGCCGAGCCCCTGGATGGGCGACCGGCAGACCTTCCAGGTGATGCCGTCCGCCGCCGCGGGCACCCCGGACCCCGGCCGCGAGGCCCGTGAACTGGCCTTCCGGCACGAGAACGAGACCGCGACGCCGCACTACTACGGCGTGACCTTCGAGAACGGCCTCAAGGCCGAGATGACCCCGACCGACCACGCCGCGGTGCTGCGCTTCACCTACCCCGGCGACGACGCGAGCGTGCTGTTCGACAACGTCACCGACCAGGCGGGACTCACCCTCGACCGGGACAGCGGCACCTTCACCGGATACTCCGACGTGAAGTCCGGCCTGTCCACGGGCGCCACCCGGCTGTTCGTGTACGGCGAGTTCGACAAGCCGGTGAAGGAGGGCTCCGCCGCCGGGGTCAAGGGACATCTGCGTTTCGACGCCGGCCCCGACCGGACCGTCACCCTGCGCCTGGCGACCTCGCTGATCAGCGTCGACCAGGCCGAGGACAACCTGCGCCAGGAGATCCCGGACGGCACCTCCTTCGAGGACGTGCGCTCCACGGCACGGCGCGCCTGGGACCGGCTGCTCGGCAAGGTCGAGGTCGAGGGCGCCACGCCGGACCAGCTGACCACCCTGTACTCCAGCCTGTACCGGCTGTACCTGTACCCCAACTCCGGCTTCGAGAAGGTCGGTTCGCAGTACAAGTACGCCTCCCCGTTCTCGCCGATGCCGGGCCCGGACACCCCGACGCACACCGGCGCGAAGATCGTGGACGGCAAGGTGTACGTCAACAACGGCTTCTGGGACACCTATCGCACCACCTGGCCGGCCTACTCGCTCCTGACCCCCACTCAGGCGGGCGAGCTGACCGACGGGTTCGTGCAGCAGTACAAGGACGGCGGCTGGACCTCCCGCTGGTCCTCCCCCGGCTACGCCGACCTGATGACCGGCACCTCCTCCGACGTGGCGTTCGCCGACGCCTACGTCAAGGGCGTCGACTTCGACGCGAGGGCGGCCTACGACGCGGCGGTGAAGAACGCCACGGTCGTGCCCCCGTCCTCCGGCGTCGGCCGCAAGGGCATGACCACCTCCCCCTTCCTCGGCTACACCAGCACGGCCACCCACGAGGGCCTGTCCTGGGCCCTGGAGGGGTATCTCAACGACTACGGCATCGCGAGGATGGGCCAGGCCCTCTACCGGGAGACCGGCGAGCGGCGCTACCAGGAGGAGTCCGCGTACTTCCTCGACCGCGCCCGCGACTACGTCAGCCTCTTCGACACCCGGGCCGGCTTCTTCCAGGGCCGTGACGCCAAGGGCGCCTGGCGGGTCGACTCCGCGAGCTACGACGCCCGCGTGTGGGGCTACGACTACACGGAGACCAACGGCTGGGGCTACGCCTTCACCGCCCCGCAGGACAGCCGGGGCCTGGCCAACCTCTACGGCGGCCGCTCCGGCCTCGCCGACAAGCTCGACACGTACTTCGCCACGCCCGAGACGGCCTCCCCCGAGTTCGTCGGCTCCTACGGCGGTGTCATCCACGAGATGACCGAGGCCAGGGACGTCCGCATGGGCATGTACGGGCACTCCAACCAGGTCGCCCACCACGCGATCTACATGTACGACGCGGCCGGGCGGCCGTGGAAGGCGCAGGAGAAGGTCCGCGAGGTGCTGGCCCGGCTCTACACCGGCAGCGAGATCGGCCAGGGCTACCACGGCGACGAGGACAACGGCGAGCAGTCGGCCTGGTTCCTGTTCTCCGCGCTCGGCTTCTACCCGCTGGTGATGGGCAGCGGCGAGTACGCCATCGGCTCCCCGCTGTTCACCAAGGCCACCGTGCACCTGGAGAACGGCCGGGACCTCGTGATCAAGGCGCCCCGCAACAGCGCCCGCAACGTGTACGTCCAGGACGTGCGCCTCAACGGCGTCGAGTGGCGGTCGACCTCGCTGCCGCACTCCCTGCTGGCGCGCGGCGGTGAGCTGGAGTTCGAGATGGGCCCGCGGCCGTCCGCCTGGGGCACCGGACGCGGGGCCGCACCGGTCTCCATCACCCGGGACGACAAGGTGCCGTCACCGCGCGCGGACGTCCTGAAGGGCTCCGGCGCCCTGTTCGACGACACCTCGGCGACCGAGGAGACCGTCACCTCGGTCGACCTGCCGGTCGGTGAGCGGACCAGGGCCGTGCAGTACACGCTCACCTCGCCCGCCGACCACACCCGGGCGCCGGCCGCCTGGACGCTCCAGGGCTCGGACGACGGCACCACCTGGAAGACCCTGGACGAGCGGTCCGGGGAGACCTTCCGCTGGGACCGGCAGCTCCGGGCGTTCACCGTGGCCGCTCCGGGTGTCTACGGGAAGTACCGGCTGGTGCTCGACGGCGGGGCGACCGTATCGGAGGTCGAACTGCTCGCCTGAGCCGCGGAGTCGGGAGCCCGGTGCCGATCACCGCGTCCCGGCCGCCCGGGAGTGCCGAACCCGTCTGGCCGGCCCCCTGCCTTCCGGGCGGTCGGCGGCCGCGGGACCGGGCCCGTTTCGCGCGGGTCCGGTCCCGCGGCGCTCGGCGCACGGGAGACGGCGAAGGCACGGGCCGGGTCCGGGGGACGAGTCGACCGCGACGCGGGTACGGCACGTTGATCGACGGCTCGTCGTCCAGCTCGGACTTCTCGCCGAGTCAACGGCGTCCGGGGGTTCACCGGACGGTCCTCAACCGTCCTGCTTGCGGCGGGAGGCGACGTCGGCGCGGGCCTTGAGCCAGCGGGCCCGGGTCTGTCCGACGAGGTCGTCCCACTCGCTGCGGACCTCGTGCTCGGAGGGGCGGCGGCCCTCCCGGATGCGGTCGAGTTCCTCGCGCACCTCACGCCCCAGCACGGCCGAGGCGACCAGTACGAGCATGATGGCGAACAGGGCGGAGAGCATCGCGAACACGGCGCCCACCGCCCCGTAGCGGGCGGCGTAGGCGTTGAAGAGGCGCGGCAGATAGAAGGTCGCCCACAGGGAGTAGCAGCCGGTCAGGACGGCCGCTGTGACGCCGAAGGGGATCAGTCCACGCCAGGGGACGCGTTTGGCGGACAGGATCCAGCCGCTCCAGACGAGGAACACGGCGGTCACCACCGCCTCGCACACCGCCGCCACCAGCCCCAGCTCCCGTCCGCCGATCACCGTGGTGATCCACCCGGTGACCACTGCGTAGCCGCCCAGGCTGAGGATCCACCACAGGCCGTTGCGCGAGTTGCGCACGCTCAGCGGTCTCAGGTCCCAGGTCTGCTCGAACAGCCGTTGCGAGGCACGGGCGAAGCTCAGCACCGAGATGGTCAGGAAGACGACGCCGAAGACGCCCGCGCCGGTGCTCGCGTTCTCCGTCGGGGAGAAGAGGGAGTCGACCGCGTCGGCGCCGGCTCCGCTGAGGTGGTAGCGCCGGATGATCCGCTCGGCCGCGTCGACGTGCACGAAGTTGCTGAGGACGGCGCTGGCGAGGATGACGAGCGGGACGAGCGCGGTGAGGGCGCTGGAGGCCAGTGCCATCGCCCGGTCGAAGCCGATGACCTTCTGAAAGCGGCTGAGGACGCGCAGCGCGAAGGCGGGACGCAGCCAGAACGTCAGCGTCCTGACGACACGCTCGCGGTTGATCCTGGCCGTCGTGCCCTCCAGGAGGATCGCAACCCGACGGGACGCCCGACCTTAACCCGGCGGCCGTGCGCCGGTGTCGGCGCGACACGGGCGCGTCGCCCGCGCGGGAGGCAGCGGCGGGGAACCCGGAGGGCCGCACCCCCGGTGACAGGGAACGCGGAGGGCCGCACCCCCGGTGACGGGGGTGCGGCCCTGGACCGCGTGCCTTGGTCCGTCCCGCTCGGATCCGCCTACTTGCGGATGAGCGAGCGCAGCACGAACTGCATGATGCCGCCGTTGCGGTAGTAGTCCGCCTCGCCGGGGGTGTCGATGCGGACGACCGCGTCGAACTCGACGCCCGTGTCGGTGGTGACCTTCACCGTGCGCGGGGTGGTGCCGTTGTTGAGCTCCTCGACGCCCGCGAAGGAGAAGGTCTCCTCGCCGGTCAGACCGAGGGACTCGGCGGTGGCGCCCTCCGGGAACTGGAGCGGCAGCACGCCCATGCCGATGAGGTTCGAGCGGTGGATGCGCTCGTAGGACTCGGCGATGACGGCCTTGACGCCGAGGAGCGCGGTGCCCTTGGCGGCCCAGTCGCGGGACGAGCCGGAGCCGTACTCCTTGCCGGCCAGGACGACCAGCGGGATGCCCTGGTCGATGTAGTTGCGCGAGGCGTCGTAGATGAACGACACCGGCGCGTCGGCCTGGGTGAAGTCGCGGGTGTAGCCGCCCTCGGTGCCCGGCGCGATCTGGTTGCGCAGGCGGATGTTGGCGAACGTGCCGCGGATCATGACCTCGTGGTTGCCTCGGCGGGAGCCGTAGGAGTTGAAGTCACGCCGCTCCACACCGTGCTCGGTGAGGTACTTGCCGGCCGGGGTGTCGGCCTTGATGGCGCCGGCCGGGGAGATGTGGTCGGTGGTGACCGAGTCGCCCAGCTTGGCCAGGACGCGGGCGCCGGTGATGTCGGAGACCGGCTCCGGCTCCATGCCCATGCCCTCGAAGTACGGGGGCTTGCGGACGTAGGTGGACTCGGCGTCCCACTCGAAGGTGTTGCCGGTCGGGACCGGGAGGGACTGCCACTGGGCGTCGCCCGCGAAGACGTCCTGGTAGGACTTGTTGAACATGTCCTCGCCGATGGCGTTCGCCACGACGTCGTTGACCTCGGCCTCGGAGGGCCAGATGTCCTTGAGGTAGACCGGGTTGCCGTCCTGGTCGATGCCCAGGGCGTCCTTGGTGATGTCCACCTTCATGGAGCCCGCGATGGCGTACGCGACGACCAGCGGCGGGGAGGCCAGGTAGTTCATCTTGACGTCGGGGTTGATCCGGCCCTCGAAGTTGCGGTTGCCCGAGAGGACCGAGGTGACCGCGAGGTCGTGGTCGTTGACGGCCTTGGAGACCTCCTCCGGCAGCGGGCCGGAGTTGCCGATGCAGGTGGTGCAGCCGTAGCCGACGAGGTTGAAGCCGACCTTGTCGAGGTACGGCGTCAGGCCCGCCTTGTCGAAGTAGTCGGTGACGACCTTCGAACCCGGGGCGAGGGTGGTCTTGACCCACGGCTTGCGGGTCAGGCCCTTCTCGACCGCCTTCTTGGCCACCAGCGCGGCGGCGACCATGACGTACGGGTTCGAGGTGTTGGTGCAGGAGGTGATGGCCGCGACGGTGACCGCACCGTGGTCGATCTGGTACGTCGAGCCGTCGGGGGCGGTGACGGTGACCGGGTTGGACGGGGCACCGTTCGGGGTGACGGCCGGGGCGTCGGAGGCCGGGAAGGACTCCTGGCCCGCCTCGTCGACGACGTCGACGTAGTTGCGGACGTCGGCCTTGAACTGCTCGGCGGCGTTCGCGAGGACGATGCGGTCCTGCGGGCGCTTCGGGCCGGCGATGGAGGGGACGACCGTGGAGAGGTCCAGCTCCAGCTTCTCGGAGAAGTCCGGCTCGGCCTTCGGGTCCAGCCAGAGGCCCTGCTCCTTGGCGTACGCCTCGACGAGCGCGACCTGCTGCGCGGAGCGGCCGGTCAGACGCAGGTAGTTCAGCGTCTCGTCGTCGATCGGGAAGGTCGCGGCGGTGGAGCCGAACTCCGGCGACATGTTGCCGATGGTGGCGCGGTTGGCGAGGCTCGTCGCCGCGACACCCTCGCCGTAGAACTCGACGAACTTGCCGACGACGCCGTGCTTGCGCAGCATCTCGGTGATCGTGAGGACCAGGTCGGTGGCGGTGGTGCCGGTGGGCAGCTCGCCGGTCAGCTTGAAGCCGACGACGCGCGGGATCAGCATGGAGACCGGCTGGCCGAGCATCGCGGCCTCGGCCTCGATGCCGCCGACGCCCCAGCCGAGGACGCCGAGGCCGTTGACCATGGTGGTGTGCGAGTCGGTGCCGACCAGGGTGTCGGGGTACGCCTGGCCGCCGCGGACCATGACGGTGCGGGCCAGGTGCTCGATGTTCACCTGGTGGACGATGCCGGTGCCCGGGGGGACGACCTTGAACTCGTCGAAGGCGGTCTGGCCCCAGCGCAGGAACTGGTAGCGCTCCTTGTTGCGGCCGTACTCCAGCTCGACGTTCTGGGCGAAGGCGTCGTTGGTGCCGAACTTGTCGGCGATGACGGAGTGGTCGATGACCAGCTCGGCCGGGGCCAGCGGGTTGATCTTCGCCGGGTCGCCGCCGAGTTCCTTCACGGCCTCACGCATGGTCGCGAGGTCCACGACGCAGGGGACGCCGGTGAAGTCCTGCATGATCACGCGGGCCGGCGTGAACTGGATCTCCTGCGACGGCTGGGCCTGGGAGTCCCAGCCGCCGAGGGCACGGATGTGGTCGGCGGTGATGTTCGCGCCGTCCTCGGTGCGGAGGAGGTTCTCCAGCAGCACCTTCAGGCTGTAGGGAAGGCGCGCGGAGCCCTCGACCTTGTCCAGCCGGAAGATCTCGTACGACTCGTCGCCCACCTGCAGCGTGCTGCGGGCGTCGAAGCTGTTCGCCGACACGACAGTCTCCTTCATTGATGTGCGCGTACCACCGCATCCTGCCGCCACGCCGGCTTGGCCGATCCGCTAAGGTGAGGCTAAGTTAGGTAACCCTTACTAGGGTGGCGGGCTGGGGTGCGCCTCGGCAGATATCTCGATGTCGAGATAACTCTAGTACATGGGCGCGGGATGGTCATGCCCTGGCCTCCGTGTCCGATGTCTCGTGGCGGTGTCCTGTGTGCCGGGACGCGGCGCGGCCCCGGGCGCGGGTGCGGTGTCCGGGGCCGTTCGGTGCTGCGGTGCGGGCCGCGCATGGGCAGGGGCGGGCCCTGTCGGCGGCGGGGTCAGGCCGCCGTGCCGAGGTCGCTGGTGTCCTGCTGCTCGCACTGGCCGGCGTAGACCGCGAGGAAGGTGGCGAGCCCCCGCGCTCCGCCCCCGCCCGGCCCGAGGCCGGTGACCGGGATGGACCGGCCGAGACCCGTGGACAGCGCGCTGTGCGCCCGCAGGGCGTCGGCCGCCAGTTCGCCCGCCGACCGGTGGGTCCGGCCGGGCCCGGAGCCGTCGCCGGTCATGGAGAGCGCCTCGGCGAAGGCCCGGGAGGCCAGCTCGGCACCGCGCGCGTGCCGCTCGGAGGGGGGCGTTGCAGCAGTCATGAGCGTCTTCTTCCGTCGGTTCGGGCTGTCTCCTGTGTCGCGGTGGGCGGGTGTCAGTGTCCCGTCGCGTGGTCGCAGGTGGCTCGAACGCCTGTCGAGCAACGGCCGGATTCGAGGTGAACAACTGCTGTGATCCGGACGGAATCCGCTGCCGTACCGCGCGGAACAGGGCCTTTCCGGCCGGGCCGCCCCACTGGCGGCGACCCGGCGACCCCTCGGCGCGGGGGTGTTCCTCGCGAGTCTTTCGAGTGAGCGTCGACCCGGACGCCTCTCGCGAGTACGGCGGCCGGCGCACCGGGGCCCCGGGGCGGCGGCGGTCGGCACACCAGGGCCCGCGGGAGGCGGCACACCGGAGCCCGAGACGACGGCAGCCGACACACCAGGGCCCGGGAGGCGGCAGCCGGCACACCGGGGGCCCTACCCCGGATAGTCGTGCCAGTCGGTGACCAGACCGTCCCGGAAGCGGAGCACGGCGACGCCGTCGGCCGGGCGGCCGGGGACGCCGCCGACGGGTCGGCCGGGGACGCGGTACTCGACGCACACCGCCGCGGAGTCGACGGCCGGGTGGACGGCGACCGGTTCGGCGTCGAGCGCCACGTGCTCCGGGAGCGGGTCGGGCACCTCGGCGCCCGCGTGCCACAGGGCGCGCCACCCGTCGAGGTCCTTCTCGCGCAGCAGGCCGAAGAAGCGGCGGGCCGTGACGGTGTTCGCGGCGAAGATCCCGAGGAACGCGGCGGTGTCGACGTACTCCGTGAACTCGGCGATGCGGTCGCCCGCCAGCCGGAAGACCGACACTCCCCGATTGCGGTAGGTGCCGCCGGAGAGCAGTTCGATCTCCAGGGTCCAGGTGGCCAGCACCTTGGCCGGGTCACCCATCGGTTCGGCGTGCCAGACGACCCGTGTGTCGCCGAACAGCGCGAAGAAGCCGCGCAGCGCGGCCACGATGGCGTCCCGCCCGGCGAACTCCCCGGGGACGCCCGCGGGGGTGACCGGGACCCGGTACACGGCGTCCGCCGTCCACAGCTCCTCGAACGCGTCGGCGTCCTTGGCCTGGAGGGCGCGGTAGAACTCCCGGACGACCTGGGGGCCGGACTTCCTCGGCACCGTGCCGCCGCTGGTGTACTCGGTCATGGGGTCACCTCTGGATCCTTCCCAGGACTTCCCGCTGGAGCGGGCCGAACCGGTAGTACGAGCCGACGTTGAACCACTGGCCCTCGGGCGACCACTTGACGATCGAGATGCTGAAGCGCTCGCCGTCGTAGGTGTACGGGGTGCCGGTCACGAAGCGCACGATCTCCGGCTCCACGCGGGAGCGGACCACCGGCAGGTCCAGGGCGCGCGCGAAGCCGATCCGCTCGATCCGCGGGGAGTCCCAGCCGAGGGTGGGGTAGGCGCGGAATGTCTTGCGGGCGGACCGCGCCAGCTCCTCGTCGGGGTCCGGCAGTCCGAGGTCGCGCACGATCCCGGTGACGGTGTCCGCCGACAGGCCGGCCGGGAACGTGAAGTACGGGTTCACGGTCCGGTCGGTGTAGTCGATCGCGAGCATCGCGACGCGGTCGAGGCCGTGCCGGGCGAACAGCGCGGCGTTGTCGGCGAGGGCGCGCGGCATCGAGGGGACGGCGGCGAGCGCCTCGACGCTCTGCGGGTCGCGGGGGAAGTGCACATAGATCTTGTTGAATCCGCCGATCACCGCGAAGTCGATGAGGTACTCGTCGACCCGGCAGCGTTCGCGGAGGTCGGCGAGCAGGGTGCTCACGGGGTGGTCGGTGCGGGGGACGAGCCCACACGCCAGCGCGTGCGCGTACGGGTCGGCGATCGCCTCGGGCACCTGGACGGTCAGGTCGAGGTCCCCGGCGTGGCCCTCGCCGGCCGAGGCGCTGAAGATGATCCCGCCCTCGAACGGCTCGAAGGCCTTCAGGACGGACCGGACCGTGTCCGGCGACGGGGTCACGCCGAGCAGTGCGGCGGCCTCCTCGATGGCCGTGTACACCGTCTCGACGTCGACTGATTCGGTCATTGCGTTGCTCCTCACGGGCGGTCGGAGGGGGCCGGCGGACGCCGGCCCCCTCCGGGTCGGTCGGATACGGTCCGGCGCGCGCCGCCTCAGTCCGTGGCGGCGCGCTCCGACAGCAGTTCGGCGGCCGCCTCGGCGGTGCCGGCGGCGGCCAGTTCGTCCCCGGCCACGTCCACGCCGTACTGCTTGGCCAGGATGACGCTCAGCTCGATCAGGACCAGGGAGTCCAGGTCGAGGTGGTGGAACTGGGTGTCGACGGCCGTGTCGGCCGGGACGTCGAAGTGCGTCTTGAGCAGGTCGAGCACGGCTTCCGGCTCGAGCGTGCGGGTGGTCATGGCGATTCCTTTCGCGGTACGGGAGTGGGGGCGGGGCCGCGTCGGGGGGCTCCCTCCGAAGAGGGCGCGGAAGGGTGCCTGGGGGTGATCCGCGCGGCTCGGTCCGGCGGGGTGACCCCTGGGGCTCGGCCGGGCGGGGGCGGTCCGCGCGACCCGGTCGGACGGAGGTCGGGCGGGGGCGGTCCGCGCGACCCGGTCGGACGGAGGTCGGGCGGGGGTGGTCCGCGCGGCCCGGTCCGGCGGAGTGACCCGTGGGACTCGGCCGGGCGGGGATGATCCGCGCGACCCGGCCGGACGAAGGTCCGGCGGGGGTGGTCCGCGCGGCCCGGCCGGACGAAGGTCCGGCGGGATGATCCGCGCGGCTCGGTCCGGCGGGGTGACCCGTGGGACTCGGCCGGGCGGGGGCGGTCCGCGGGAACCGGTCGGGCGGCGGTGCGGCGGGGGTGATCCGCGCGGCCGCTGAAGTCCCTTTCAGGGGAGGGCGATCCCCGGCCAGGTGAGCGTGGCCGAGCCCCAGGTCAGGCCCGCGCCGAAGGAGGTCAGCAGCAGTCGGTCACCGGGCCGGAGGCGGCCGCGGGCGGCGGCGTCCGCCAGGGCGAGGGGGATGGACGCGGCCGAGGTGTTGCCCACCTCCTCGAGATGGGAGACCACCCGGGCCCTGTCCACGCCCAGTTGGCGGGCCAGGGCGTGCAGGATGCGCAGGTTCGCCTGGTGGCCGACGACATGGTCGACCTGGCCGACGTCCCAGCCCGCCCGGCCGAGGGCGGCCTTGGAGGACTGGGCCATGCGGCGGACCGCGTGCGCGAAGACCTCCCTGCCGTTCATCCGGAGGTACCGGTCGTCCGGGTGGGGCGCTCGGTCGGTGGAGCGCGAGCGGGAACCGTTGCCCGGGATGGCGACCAGGTCGTCGAGGGTGCCGTCCGAGCCGAGGTCGACGCCTCCGATCGCACCGGGCTCGTCGGCGGTGCCGCGGCGCAGCACCACGGCGCCTGCGCCGTCGCCGAAGATCACCGCGGTGCCGCGGTCGGCCGGGTTGAGGTAGGGGCGGAAGGTCTCCGCGCCGATGACGAGGACGCGTTCGGCGTGTCCCGCCACCAGGGCGGCGGACGCGGTGGCGAGCGCGTAGACGAACCCCGAGCAGCCGGCCCCCACGTCCAGCGCGGCCACCGTGCCGAGGCCGAGGCGGGCGGCCACGGCCGGCGCGGTGGAGGGGACCTGGTGGTCGGGGGTGGCGGTGGCCAGGACCACCAGGCCGATGTCACCGGGAGCGTCCGGCCCGGCGGACTTCAGCGCCCGGTGGCCCGCCTCGACCGCGAGGTCGCTGGTGGCCGTGCCGGGCTCGGACCAGTGGCGTCGGCGGATGCCGGTGCGCTGGACGATCCACTCGTCGGTGGTGTCCAGGCTGCGGGAGAGTTCCTCGTTGGTCACCGCGTGCGGCGGCACATGGCCGCCGAGCCCGGCGAGCACGGCCGCGGGCGCGCTCATCGGCCCTCCTCTCCGCTGCCCGAGGGGGCCTCGGACGGGCCGAGCAGATGCGCCACGGCGACCTGGACCCGTACGCCGTGCAGCGCACCGGCCACCTCGGCCGACCGCCAGGTGCCGGTGGGGGCGGGCAGCAGACGGGCCTGCCGGAGCACGGCCGTCACCTCGTCGCCGGTGCCGGGCCCGGTGTCGTCCAGCCGGATGCGGGCGCGCCGCATCCAGAGGTTGTTGCTCCGGGCGCGCTCCACGCCGTCCAGGGTGTAGAGGAGCACCTGGCCGAGCTGCATCACGGAGACCAGGGCGTCGACCATCGTGGCGGGTGCGTCGTCCTGGGCGGCCTCCGCTCCGTCCGGGACCAGCGCGACCCGGGCCGAGGCACGATGGTCGTCCTCGGTGCCTCCCGTGACGCCGACGCCGGTGAGCAACTGCCGCCGGGCGCCGTGCGGGACGCCGTAGGGCGCGTCGTTCCATGGGCCCGGCAGTTCCTCCGCGAGGTGGTAGGTGCGGCGGGTGGTGCTCGGCCGGCGGCCAACCGCGTGCCGGGCGTGCACCCGGGCGGTGAGGGAGCCGATCCGGCAGTCCAGGGTGGTCGACCGGTGCGCGCCGCTCGTACCGGCGGCGACGAGCCGTCCGCTGACCGGCAGTTGTTCCAGGCCCTCCTCGTCCGGGGTGGAGCCGGCCCTCATGTCGACCGACAGCACCTCGAACGGGCTGTCCGGGGCGAGCCCGTGGGTGTGGGCCGCGTACAGGCCGGTGAGCCGGGCGGCGAAGAGCATCACGTCGACGGAGCTGAGGTGGGGCTTCTGGTGCCGGTCGCCCTTGCGGGACCAGAGGCCGGGGAGGGTGACATGGGCGGTGGCCTCGATGCCCCCTTCCGCCGCGTCCGGGGTCCCGGCGGCCGGGGGTGTGAGGGTGAGACCGGTCAGCGTGTGTTCGACCCGTTTGAATCCCTCACCGAGGAACCGGCTGTCACGTGGGCCGAGGAAGTCGTCGATGGACGTGAGTTCGAGGGTTGACACAGGTGCTCCTGTTCTCGCCGATAGAGGTGGCGGTCACCGGACGGCCAGGGCCGCACGCCCCGCGAGGTGGACCGCCGTGAGCCGGGCGACGCGTTCGCCGAGGTGCTCGGCGGTGGCGATGTCGGCCTTGTGCACGGCGTCGGCGGGGAGGTCGCCGGGGGCGGTGGCGGCGGCGCCGTTGAAGTAGCCGAGGCGGTTGAGGTCGTGCTCGCTCTCGTGGCTGAGGTGCCAGCCGGGCAGGAGGCCGAGGCTGACCCAGATCATCCCGTGCTGGGCGCCCAGGGTCGCGAAGTAGCCGAGGGTGGAGTCCTTGTCGCCGGCCTTGCAGGCGCCGATGGTGAATCCCGAGCCGAGCTTGTCCTGCCAGGCCTGCCGGGCCCAGCGTTTGTTGGTGGACTCGGCGAAGGCGTGGAACCTCCCCGACGCCGAGCCCATGTAGGTGGGGGCGCCGAAGACGATGGCGTCGGCGGCGTCGAGGGCCTCCCACTTGGCGTCATCCATGGCATCGACGGTCACCATGGTCACCTCGGCGCCCGTGCCCTCGGCACCGGCTCGTACGGACTGTGCCAGCACCTCCGTGTGGCCCCGGCCGGAGTGGTAGGCAATGGCGATGACGGGCGGCGTGTGCTCCATGAGCTGGTCTCCTTCGGTGGTGGTCGGGGCAGTTCACGCGTCGGCCGGTACCCGCTCGTGCTCCATGCGGAAGTCCTGGCGGCCGTACTCGCGCCGGGCCAGTTCGATCGCCTCCGCGGTGCTCATGACGGGGGTCCAGCCGAAGAGGCCGGCGATGGTCTCCAGCCGCTCGGGCATGGAGCCGCCGACGACGTGGTACGGGATCCGCAGCTCGTCGAGCGTGGCGAGCAGCATGCCGTCGACGGTGGCGCGGAAGGCGTTGTTCATCGGCCGGTGGCCGTCGGCGGCGATGGGCAGTTCGTGGCGCAGGTGGACGTAGGCGTCGTAGGTCGCCTTCACGTGCTGCTTGAAGGCGTGGCCGTACTGCTCGACGACCTGGCCGAAGAACGCCATCTCCTCGGGTGTGGTGGCCGCGGGGCCGCTCTCGTTCCCGGCGGTGGCGTTGGGGTTCATGCCGTGGCGCACGCGGGCCGCGCCGTAGAGCCACTCCTGGAGGGAGGACCCGTCGGAGACGAAGTGGTCCCCGAGCAGGGCTTCCTGGACGGCGCGGCCGGTGTGGCGGCGCAGGGTGAGCTGGAGGAACTGCGGCGGCGTCACGTCCGCGAGCCTCACACCGGGCAGGGCCTCGGGCATGATCTCCCGGATGGTCCGGGCGAGGGAGCGTGGGACGCCCGTGTAGTGCGACAACGCCATGACGGTCGAGGTCTTGCCCGAGGAGTACGTTCCGGACACGGATATCTTCATGGGCTTCTCCAGTTCCGGCCGCCGTTCGGGACTTCGGACGCGATCGACGGCAGGTCAAATCGGTCTCCAGTTCGAGGAGACGAGGGCGCCCGGGGGCCGGGCGGAGAGAAGGGGGAAATCGGGCCCGTGGCGCGGTCACGGCCGACGGCCGGAGCGGGCGGGCTCACAGGAGAACGCAGTCCACTGCCGAGCGACTGTTTTCGGGCAGGGTGCGCGTACAGGAATCGTGACACGGCCGCCAACTCGCCGCCAAGAGAACGCCAAGTGACGTGAGTCACACCAACTGCCGCGTGGATCAGGGGAGTTGCGGCAGCAGGGAATCGCGGGCGAGATCGGGGTGTACGAAATCCGACTTCAACCGATTTGCACCGTAAACAAACGACACGTCACCCGAATGGCCCCCTCGGCGGGCGGCATCTCATATCTGAGATAGCCTCAACCTCATGGCAGACGACTACCTCGTACGCATCGGCAGGCTCATCCGCGACGCCCGGCAGCACCGGGGCTGGACGCAGACGCAGCTCGCCGAGGCGCTCGGAACCAGCCAGAGCGCCGTGAACCGCATCGAGCGCGGCAATCAGAACATCAGCCTTGAGATGATCGCCCGCATCGGTGAAGCTCTCGACAGCGAAATCGTCTCTCTGGGCTACGCGGGCCCGATGCATCTGCGGGTCGTCGGCGGACGCCGGCTGTCCGGTGCCATCGATGTCAAGACCAGCAAGAACGCGTGTGTGGCCCTGTTGTGCGCCACGCTGCTCAACAAGGGCCGTACGGTGCTGCGCCGCGTCGCGCGCATCGAGGAGGTCTACCGGCTGCTGGAGGTGCTCAACTCCATCGGCGTGCGCACCCGCTGGATCAACGACGGCGTGGACCTGGAGATCGTGCCGCCGGCCGATCTGAACATGGACGCGATCGACGCGGACGCGGCCCGCCGCACCCGCTCCATCATCATGTTCCTCGGCCCGCTGCTGCACCGCATGGACCGCTTCAAGCTGCCCTACGCCGGCGGCTGCGACCTCGGCACCCGCACGATCGAGCCGCACATGATCGCGCTGCGCCGCTTCGGTCTGGACATCGCCGCGACCGAGGGCCAGTACCACGCGATGGTGGACCGGTCCGTGCAGCCCGGCCGCCCGATCGTACTGACCGAGCGCGGCGACACCGTGACCGAGAACGCGCTGCTGGCCGCCGCCCGGCACGACGGCGTCACGGTCATCCGCAACGCCTCCTCCAACTACATGGTCCAGGACCTCTGCTTCTTCCTGGAGGCGCTGGGCGTCAAGGTCGAGGGCGTCGGCACCACCACCCTGACGGTGCACGGTGTGCCCACCATCGACGTCGACGTCGACTACTCCCCCTCCGAGGACCCGGTCGAGGCGATGAGCCTGCTGGCCGCCGCGGTGGTGACGGAGTCGGAGCTGACGGTGCGCCGGGTCCCCATCGAGTTCCTGGAGATCGAGCTCGCGGTCCTGGAGGAGATGGGCCTCGACCACGACCGCAGCCCCGAGTACTCCGCGGACAACGGCCGCACCCGCCTGGTGGACCTCACGGTCCGCCCCTCCAAGCTCGAAGCCCCGATCGACAAGATCCACCCCATGCCCTTCCCGGGCCTGAACATCGACAACGTCCCGTTCTTCGCCGCCATCGCGGCCGTGGCCTCCGGCAAGACCCTCATCCACGACTGGGTCTACGACAACCGCGCGATCTACCTCACCGACCTCAACCGCCTCGGCGGCCGCCTCCAGCTCCTCGACCCGCACCGCGTCCTGGTCGAGGGCCCCACCCGCTGGCGCGCCGCCGAGATGATGTGCCCGCCGGCACTCCGTCCCGCCGTGGTCGTCCTGCTGGCGATGATGGCGGCGGAGGGCACGTCCGTGCTGCGCAACGTGTATGTCATCAACCGGGGTTACGAGGACCTCGCGGAGCGGCTGAACTCGGTGGGGGCGCAGATCGAGATCTTCCGGGACATCTGAGGGTCATGGCAGGCCTCGCCGCTGCCCCCTTGCCGACCCGCAGGAGCGCGGGGCGGAAGGGGCGGCGGCACCGCTCCCGCCCCACCGCCTGCCCGTCCTACGTGCCGGCCGGCCAGAACTGGAAGAGGTAGCGCTCCCCCCGGCGCCGGTGCCTTCGTCTTCCGACAGGGCCGCCGCCTCCGCCCGGCCGGCACAGTGGACCCGGACGCGCCAGGATGATCTGCCCGGCTCCGCCAGCGTGATGACCTCGTCCATGCGGCCCGTGTGCATGGACCACACCGCGACCTGTCCGCTCGTCGTCTCGAGATCGGCTTCCGCCTGCTCGTCCCAGGCTGCCGGATCCTGAGCAGGCGGATCCCCGTCCCACACCTCCACATCGACTGTCGCGGTATGGGTGTGACCGCCGCTCGTGATGTCCAGACGCCCGGGGTGAGTGCCGAGGAAAGCGTCGCTGTGGAAGTCGTCGGAGAATCGGAGAAGGAGACGGCCAGGTCCGCGTCGTCGGACGCCTGCAGTCCGAACGAGAAATACCCTACGAACGCGTGCACCCGCCGCTGTCGGACAAGCCGTGCCACGAGCAGCCCCCCGAGTCGGCGAACACGCTTCGGTCGGGATGCTAGAGGCCCGGCAGGCGGCCTCGGGCGGGGAGGTCCAGTTCGGCCACGACCGTCTTGCCGACGGGGAGGCGGTCGAGGATCTCCCAGCGGTCGGCCAGGGCCTCCACGAGCAGCAGGCCCCTGCCGGTCTCCGCGAGCGGTGGGGGTGCGGTGCGGGCCGAGCCTGGCGCCGGGGGCCGGCGTTCGCCCAGGGTGTCGGAGACCTCGACGCACAGGGTCCGGCCGACGAGTTTGACGACGACCTCGAAGTCCCGGCCGGGGACCCGCCCGTGCGTCACGGCGTTGGCCGCGAGCTCCGCGACGAGCAGAGCGGCGGTGTCGGAGGCCTCGCTGCCGTACGGCACGCCCCAGGCGTCGAGTTGGTACAGCGCCAGACGGCGGGCGAGGCGGGCGCCGTGCGGCGTGGAGCTGAACCGCCTGGTGAACACGCGTACGGTGACGGGGGCTTGGCGGTCCGTGGGGGTGGGCGGTGGTGTCATGCGCCCAATCTGGCGGTGACTCGGGGCCGTTCACCAGACACCCGGCGCGTACGCAGGGTCAGCGTACGCACACAGACGGTGGACAGTACGCGTTGCCCAGCGTGACGATAGGAGTGAGTCAGAAGCGGTACGGCGTGACGGGTGCGCGGGAGGTGGCCGGTGGTGGGCTACGAGAACACGGACGGCGGGGCGGGCGCGGGAAGCTGCGGCGAGCCCGGCGTCTCCGACAGCTTGCGTACCTTCGGCGCCGTCGTCCAGGCCTTACGGGAACACGCGGGTCTCAGCCGCGAGGAGTTCGCCGACCGGGTCCGCTTCTCCAGGCACACGGTCGCCTCCGTCGAGCAGGGCCGCCGCATGCCCGACCGCGACTTCGTGGAACGCGGGGAGGCGGCTACCGGCAACACCGGCGCCCTGCGGAGCGCCGCGCCGCACCTTACGCGGCAGGCGGGGCTGGCCAGTTGGTTCCGGCAGTGGGCTCGGTTGGAGGCCCAGGCAGTGACGCTGTGGACGTACGAGTGCCGGGTAATTCCCGGCTTGCTTCAAACGGAACGGTACGCACGAGCGGTGACGGAGAGCGTCCCGCCGGTGAAGGACGAGGAACAGGTGGCCAAGCAGGTCACGGCTCGGCTGGAGCGTCATCGTCTGTTCGACCGCAGGCCACCGATCGCGTTCAGTTTCATCATCGAGCAGGCGCTGATCGAGCGTGGCACCGGCGGCCCTGACGTGATGCGGGAGCTGCTCGACAGCCTCCTTGAGCGCTCGTCGCAGTTCAACGTCGAGTTGCAGGTCATGCCACGTCATCAGCCGGACCATGCCGGGTTCGACGGACCGTTGATGCTCCTGGAGTCGCCGGACATCAAGTGGTTCGGCTATGCGGAGGGCCAGCGCGGCGGGATGCTGATCCCCGACCCCAAGGAGGTCAGCATCATGCTCCAGCGGTATGCAAAACTGCGCTCACAGGCTCTCACTTGCGAGGATTCCAGAAGCCTGCTGGAGCAACTTCGAGGAGCGCTATGAGCAGCATCGACGAACGGGCCTGGTTCAAGAGCAGCTACAGCGGTTCCGACGGTGACGCCTGCGTCGAGGTGGCGCACGGCACGCAGGCTGTCCATGTCCGGGACTCCAAGAACCAGTCGAGCCCCGAACTCGCCCTCTCCCCCGCCGCGTGGAGCGACTTCGTCGACTACGCCGCCCGGGGCTGACCTTCACGCGTCGGCCCCGTGCCGGAGGCATCCGGCACGGGGGTCGTCGTCGCCACGCCTACGGCTTCGGGACCGACACGGCGTCCGGCGGCTTCGGTCAGTCGTCCGTCGTGAAGGTCCACTGCTCGTGGATGCCGATGGCGTGCAGCAGGGCGCGGGCGCGGTCGGTGCGGGCGTCCGTCCCGGGGTCGTCGCGGTCGTAGAGGAGTCCGGCGATGTCGCCGCTGTGCGCGGTCTGGATGCCGAGGGCGCCGGTCTCCCGGGCGAGGGCACGCAGGGCGTCCAGGCGCGGGACGGGCAGATGCCGCTGGTTGATCTCGGTGCTGGCGGAGGCGACCGCGCCGATCAGGGCGACGTCCTTGGTCTGGACGGCCTCGCGCAGCATGGTCCGGAGTCCGGCGAAGACGCCGATCTCCGTGTCGTCGTAGCGCGGGGGCGGGAGGGACAGGGTGTCGACGCCTCTGCCCCCGTTCTTGGGGCGTGAGCCGAACCCGAGGACCCGGACGGCCGGCACGGGGTGGCCGAAGTCCTCGATGATCTCGCCCTCGCGCTGCGCGAACAGCACCGAACTCCCCTCGAACATCAGGGAGTCGGAGGCCGTCTCGGCGCGGACCGCGATCCGCGCGACGGTCTCGGGCCGCAGCGGGCGCCCCAGGGCGTCCTGCACGGCCCGGATCGCGGCCAGGACGTCGCTGGTGGAGGAGCCGAAGCCACGGCCCAGCGGGACGTCCCCGGTCAGTTCGAGACGGCCGCCGACGGGTCCGTCGCCGGGCCGGGCGCAGGCCTCGACGGCGAGCCGCGCGGCGCGCCGGGCCTTGGTCTTGCAGGTGGGGAGAACGGTCAGCGCCTCGCCGCGAGCGGGGGCGAAGGAAGCCTGGGTGGTGTGGACGGTGCAGGGCAGCGTGACCAGGCCCCGGGCGAGCCGGCCCTGGTGCCGGAAGACGCCCTGGAGGATTTCGCCGTGGTATACGGGCGCCGAGGCGTTACCCACGCGCCAACCGGAGTGATCCACCACACCATGTCCTCGACTTCCTCGGGGCCGGAACCTGACCGGACCGCTCACGGAGCCTCCCAGATCGGGCGGGTGTCTTCACGCGCAGGCGGCCGTCGGCTCCGTGGAGTCCGACGGCCGCCTCGTGCCGGTCGTGCGCGTCGTGCGCGTCCTCGTGTGACCGCTCAGCCCTCCGTCAGGACGACCTCCTGCGTGCGCGTCGCGTGGAAGCGCGGCAACGGCAGGCCGCCCTGGGGGTGCAGTTCCATCAGCGTGGCCTCGGCCCGGGCGGCTCCGGCGTGCAGCGAACCGGCCGTCGTGAGACCGGAGTTCACCCAACGGTGCTCGGCCCCGTCGCACACGGCCCGCGTGCCGCCGATGCCGTGGCGTACGGACGGCCGGTCCTGGCTGAGACTGGAGGAGACGAAGACCGGCCCGGCGGCGCCGGTGCAGCGGTAGGTGCCGGACAGGGTGACCGTGCCGTCGGCCGCGAGCCGGCCGACGGAGTCGACGGTGACGCTCTCGGAGGCGTCGGCCGTCGCGGGCACGGCCGGGGCGGCGAGCAACAGCGCGGCACCGGCCGCGGCGCCGAGCAGGGAGCGGTACTTCATCAGGGGAAACCTCCTGTTGCGGGGGCTTCCTGTGGTACCCGGCGGCCGTGCCGGTCGCGGTGACCGTCACCCCTTCGTCGGCGTGTTGACCGTCGTGGCCGGGCCGGGCCCGCGGGACCGGCCCCGGTGCCTCACGGCAGCACCGCGAACCCGTCCAGCTCCACCCGCGCCGCCTCGTCCCACAGCCGTACGACCTCCACGACGGCCATCGCCGGATACTCCCGGCCGGCCAACCGCCGCCATACGCGGCCCAGTTCGGCGGCCCGGGCCCGGTACTCGGCGACATCCGTGGCGTAGACCGTGACCCGGGCGAGGTCGGCCGGGGTGCCGCCCGCCGCCTCGAGGGCGGTCAGCAGATTGCCGAGGGCCCGTTCGAACTGCTCGGGCAGGGTGTCCCCGACGACCTTGCCGTCCGTGTCCAGCGCTGTCTGGCCGGCGAGGAACACCACGCGGGAGCCGGTGGCCACGACGGCGTGCGAGAAGCCGGTGGGCGGGGACAGCTCCGGCGGGTTGACGCGCTCGGCACTCATCGGACCGCCCTCCTGGTCATGTCCGCCATCACCCGGCCACCCTCCTGGTCATGCCCGCCATCACCCGGCCACCCGCCTCGTACCGGGCCTGTAGCCCCGTACGCCCGCACGCGTCCCGTCCGCCCGTCCGCGTCCCGTACGTCCCGCGCGCCCTCATCCGTCGGTCCCCGCCGCCCGGTAGGTCTCCCTGGCGATGATTCCGCGCTGCACCTCACTGGCGCCCTCGTAGATCCGGGGCGCCCGCACCTCGCGGTACAGGTGCTCCAGCAGGTGCCCGCGCCGCAGAGCCCGGGCGCCGTGCAGCTGGACCGCGGTGTCGACGACGTACTGCGCGGTCTCCGTGGCGAGCAGCTTCGCCATCGCCGCGCGGCGCGGGACGTCGCGCTCGCCCCGGTCGTGCGCCGCCGCGGCCGCGTAGACCATCAGGCGCGCCGCCTCCGTGCGCAGAGCCATCTCCGCGATCTGGTGGGCGACGGCCTGGAGGTCGCTCAGCGTGCCGCCGAAGGCCTCCCGCTCGGCGGTGTGGGCGACGCTCGCGTCGAGCGCGGCCTGGGCCATGCCGACCGCGAAGGCGCCGACGCTGGGCCGGAAGAGGGTGAGCGTGCCGAGGGCGACCCGCAGGCCGCGGCCGGTCTCGCCGAGGACGTCGGCGTCGGTGACGGGTACGGCGTCGAAGGCGAGGCTGCCGATGGGGTGCGGGGAGAGCATGTCGAGGGCGGTGCCCGTCAGGCCCGGCCGGTCGGCGGGGACGAGGTAGGCGGTCACACCGCGCGGGCCGGGCCCGGTGCGGGCGAAGACGGTGTAGAAGTCGGCCTCGGGGGCGTTGGAGATCCAGCGCTTCTCGCCGGTGAGGCGCCGGCGGCCGGGGCCGTCGGGCGCGGCGGAGAGCGCGAGGGCGGCCGCGTCGGAGCCCGCGCCGGGCTCGGTCAGCGCGAACGCGGCGACGGCGGAACCGTCGGCGACCAGGGGCAGCCAGCGCTCGCGCTGGGCCGGGCTGCCGTGCGCGTGCACGGGATGGGCGCCGAGGCCCTGGAGGGCGAGCGCGGTCTCGGCCTCCGTGCAGGCGTAGGCGAGGGACTCGCGCATCAGGCAGAGATCGAGGGCGCCCGAGGCGAACAGGCGTTCCAGCAGCCCGAGTCGGCCGAGTTCGGCGACGAGCGCGCGGTTGACGTGCCCCTCATCGCCCTTCTCGGCGAGCGGGCGCAGCCGTTCGGCGGCCAGGGCGCGCAGTTCGGCACACCAGGCGCTTTGTGCTGGTTCGAGCGAGAATGCGGTCATCGCCGGTCCCCTCTGCCAGGCCTGCTCCCGACCATATCGCGCTCCCTTGACTGCCGTCACCAAGGCGATACGCTCCAAGGGCGCTGCCCATCCGAGCCGTGTGTGAGCCACCTCGATCCAGGGGGCGAACCGCCATGAACGAGTCGGCACATCTCGACACCTTCGCGCGCGACCACCTTCCGCCGCGCGAGCAGTGGCCGGAGCTCCTGTTCGATCTGCCGGAGCTGCACTACCCCGAACGACTGAACTGCGCCGCCGAGCTGCTGCACGGGCCGCCGGACGACCGCCCCGCGTTCCGGACCCCGGACGCGATCTGGACGTACGGCGAGCTGCGCGCCCGCGTGGACCGGATCGCGCACGTCCTGACCGGCGAGCTGGGCGTGGTGCCCGGCAACCGGGTGCTGCTGCGCGGCCCCACCACCCCGTGGCTGGCGGCCTGCTGGCTGGCCGTGCTGAAGGCCGGGGCGGTCGCCGTCACCGTGCTCGCCCAGCAGCGGCCGCACGAGCTGCGCACGATGTGCGAGATCGCCCGCGTGCGCCACGCCCTGTGCGACGTCCGCGCGGTGGACGACCTCGCCAAGGCGGAGGTGCCGGGGCTGTCGGTGACGACGTACGGCGGTGACGGACCGGACGACCTGATGAGCCGTCCGGCGCCGGAGGGCCCGTACCGGGCGGTGGACACCGCGGCCGACGACGTGGCGCTGATCGCGTTCACCTCGGGCACCACCGGCCGCCCGAAAGGGTGCATGCACTTCCACCGCGACGTCCTGGCCGTCGCGGACACCTTCTCGGAGCACGTGCTGAGGCCGCGCCCCGACGACGTGTTCGCGGGCAGTCCGCCGCTCGGCTTCACCTTCGGGCTCGGCGGGCTGGTCGTCTTCCCGATGCGGGCCGGTGCCAGCGCGCTGCTGCTGGAGCAGGCCGGGCCCGGACAGCTGCCGCCCGCGATCGCGGAGCACCGGGTGTCGGTGCTGTTCACCGCGCCGACCGCGTACCGCGCGATGCTCGCCGCGGCCGACGAGCACGACCTGGGCTCGCTGCGCCGCTGCGTCTCGGCCGGGGAGAACCTGCCCGAGGCCACCTGGCGGGCCTGGCACGAGCGCACCGGCCTGCGGATCATCAACGGCATCGGCGCCACCGAACTGCTGCACATCTTCATCTCGGCCGCCGACGACGCCGTACGCCCCGGCCGCACGGGCGTCCCCGTCCCCGGCTGGCAGGCGCGTGTGCAGGACGAGCACGGCGAGCCGGTGCCCGACGGGGAACCCGGACTCCTCGCCGTGCGCGGCCCGGTCGGCTGCCGCTATCTCGCCGACCCCCGCCAGAGCGTGTACGTGCGGGACGGCTGGAACGTCACCGGCGACACCTACGTCCGTGAACCGGACGGCTACTTCCGCTATGTCGCCCGCGCGGACGACATGATCATCTCGGCCGGTTACAACATCGCGGGACCCGAGGTCGAGGACGCGCTGCTGCGGCACCCGGACGTGGTGGAGGCGGCCGTGGTGGGCCGGCCGGACGAGGACCGCGGCCAGGTCGTCGTGGCCTTCGCCGTGCTGCGCGAGGGCGCCCCGCGCGACGCCGACGCCCTGCGCGCCTTCGTCAAGGAGGAGCTGGCGCCGTACAAGTGCCCGCGCGAGATCGTGTTCCTCGACGCGCTGCCGCGCACGGCCACCGGCAAGCTCCAGAGGTTCCGGCTGCGCACCGAGGGTGACCAGCCGTGATGCCGACGACCTAAGATGATCAACGTGTCCGACCAGCATGCACCACGGTCTCTGATCGTCACGCTCTACGGCGCGTACGGCCGCCGGTTCCCCGGCCCCGTGCCCGTCGCCGAGCTGATCCGGCTGCTCGCGGCGGTGGGCGTGGACGCGCCCTCGGTGCGGTCGTCCGTGTCCCGGCTCAAACGGCGCGGGCTGCTGCTGCCCGCCCGTACCGCCGAGGGCGCGGCGGGCTACGAACTCTCGCCGGACGCCCGCCAGTTGCTGGAGGACGGCGACCGCCGGGTGTACGCCACGGCACCGCCCGGGGACGAGGGCTGGGTGCTCGCGGTGTTCTCCGTGCCGGAGTCGGAGCGGCAGAAGCGGCATGTGCTGCGCTCCCGCCTCGCCGGGCTGGGCTTCGGCACGGCGGCGCCCGGGGTGTGGATCGCGCCGGCGCGGCTGTACGAGGAGACCCGGCACACGCTCCAGCGGCTGCGCCTCGAGCCGTACGTCGACCTCTTCCGCGGCGAGCACCTCGGCTTCGCGCCGACCGTGGAGTCCGTCGCCCGCTGGTGGGACCTGGCGGCCGTCGCCAAGGAGCACGAGGCGTTCCTCGACCGGCACGGGCCGGTGCTGCAGGCCTGGCAGCGGCGCGCGGACACGCCTCCCGAGGAGGCCTACCGCGACTATCTGCTCGCCCTGGACTCCTGGCGGCACCTGCCGTACATCGACCCCGGCCTGCCCGCGCACCTGCTGCCCGCGGACTGGCCCGGCGTCCGCTCGGCGGGCGTGTTCCACGCGCTGGACGAACGGCTGCGGGAGGCGGGGGCGGGGTTCGCCGGAACGACGCGTCCGTAGGGGGCGCGGGGAACTGCGCGACCAGGTCGCGGACGCCGCTGTCCGATCCAGCCCGCGGGTGCGTCGTGGTCGCTCGCGCCCCTTCAGGGCACGTGCGCGACGTGGCTCAGGCGCAATCACCCCCCGTGGGGTCACGTACGCCGCCGGCCCATTCGAATCGCGGGTGCGTCGTGGTCGCCCGCGCAGTTCCCCGCGCCCCTTCAGGGCGTGGCCAGCCGCCCTCTTTCAAGGGGCGCGGGGAACTGCGCGACCAGCCACGGCGGCGCTGCGGACGAACGGCGTACGGCCGTGGGGGCCGCGTGAGGGCGGAGGCCTTACGGAGGGCCTAGGCCCAGGCGCGGCTTTGGGGCGTCCGTGCGGCCCGTGTTGGGGCGGCGGCTGCCGGCGCGATAGGGGGCGGGCCATACGGCTCCCGGCCCGGAGTAGCCCTGCTCGGCGGCGGCGTGCAGCGTCCAGTGCGGGTCGTACAGATGCGGACGGGCAAGCGCGCACAGGTCCGTACGGCCCGCGAGGATGAGGGAGTTGACGTCGTCCCAGGAGGAGATCGCGCCGACGGCGATCACCGGGACGCGCGCCTCGTGGCGGATCCGGTCGGCGAACGGCGTCTGGTACGACCGCCCGAACTCCGGCCGCTCCTCGGCCACCACCTGCCCGGTCGAGACGTCGATCGCGTCGGCGCCGTGCGCGGCGAAGGCCCGCGCGATCTCGACGGCGTCCTCGGCGGTGGTGCCGCCCTCGGCCCAGTCGGTGGCGGAGATACGGACGGTCATGGGCCGCTCCGCCGGCCACACCCCGCGCACCGCGTCGAAGACCTCCAGCGGGAAGCGCAGCCGCCGCGGGAGCGAGCCGCCGTAGGCGTCGGTGCGACGGTTGGTCAGCGGGGAGAGGAAGCCGGAGAGCAGATAGCCGTGCGCGCAGTGCAGTTCGAGCAGGTCGAACCCGGCCCGCGCGGCCCGCGACGCGGCGGCCGTGAACTGCTCGCGGATGTCCGTCAGCTGGGCCCGTGACAGAGCGCGCGGCGTCTGGCTGTCCGGCCGGTACGGCAGCGCGGACGCGGCGACCAGCGGCCAGTTGCCGTCGGGCAGCGGCTCGTCCATGCCCTCCCACATCAGCTTCGTCGAGCCCTTGCGCCCGGAGTGGCCGAGCTGGACACCGATCGCGGTGCCGGGCGACTGCCCGTGCACGAAGCCGACGATCCGCTTCCACGCCTCGCCCTGGCGCCCCGTGTACAGACCGGCGCAGCCCGGGGTGATCCTGCCCTCCTCGCTCACGCACACCATCTCGGTCATCACCAGCCCGGCCCCGCCGAGCGCCCGCGCACCGAGGTGGACGAGGTGGAGGTCGCCGGGCACGCCGTCCTGGGCGGAGTACAGGTCCATCGGCGACACGACGACCCGGTTGCGCAGGGTCAGCCCGCGCATCCGGAACGGGGTGAACATCGGCGGCGTTCCGGGCGGACAGCCGAACTCCCTCTCCACGGACTCGGTGAAGTGGGCGTCACGCAGCCGGAGGTTGTCGTGGGTGACCCGGCGGCTGCGGGTGAGCAGGTTGAACGCGAACTGGCGTGGCGGCTGGCCGAGATGGCGTGCGAGGTCCTCGAACCACTCCAGGCTGGCCCTGGCCGCGCGCTGGGTGGACGCCACGACGGGCCTGCGCTCCTCCTCGTAAGCCGCCAACGCGCTCGCCGTGTCCGGCTGTTCCTCCAGACAGGCGACCAGTGCGAGGGCGTCCTCGACGGCGAGCTTGGTGCCCGAGCCGATGGAGAAGTGGGCGGTGTGGGCGGCGTCGCCGAGCAGGACCAGGTTGTCGTGGGACCAGCGCTCGCAGACGACCGTACGGAACGTCGTCCAGGCGGAGTTGTTGGAGCGCAGCGGCCGGCCGCCGAGCGCGTCGCCGAAGATCTTGGCGCAACGCTCGACGGACTCGGCCGGCTCCATCTCGTCGAAACCGGCCGCGCGCCAGACCTCTTCGCGCATCTCGACGATCACGGTGGAGGCGTCGTCGGAGTACGGGTAGCCGTGGAGCTGCATCACGCCGTGCTCGGTCTCGGCGATCTCGAACCGGAAGGCGTCGAAGGCGAAGTCGGCGGCCAGCCAGATGTAGCGGCAGCGGTGCGGTTCGACCGTGGGGCGGAAGGCGTCGGCGTACCGCTCGCGGGTGGCGCTGTGCACTCCGTCGGCGGCGATGACCAGGTCGTGGGTCGCCATGAGGCCGGCCGGATCGGGGGCGGGCGTACGGAAGTTGAGGGTGACGCCGAGGTCCTCGCAGCGGGTGTGGAGGATCTGGAGGAGGCGTTTTCTGCCGAGGGCGGCGAAGCCGTGTCCTCCGGAGGTCTGGCGGGCGGCCCGGTGGACGATGTCGATGTCGTCCCAGCGGGTGAAGTGCTCCTGGAGGGCCGCGTAGACCTGGGGGTCGGCGTGTTCGATGCCGCCGAGGGTCTCGTCGGAGAGGACGACGCCGAAACCGAAGGTGTCCTCGGGGGCGTTGCGTTCCCAGAGGGTCACCTGGCGGGCGGGGTCGCGGCGCTTCAGCAGGGCCGCCGCGTAGAGGCCGCCGGGGCCCCCGCCGATGACCGCGATGTGCGGGCGGTGCGCTGCCGTGCCCCGCGTCGGGAACATCGCTACCTCCCCTGCCACTTCGGAGGGCGCTTCTCCGTGAACGCCGCGTGGAACTCCGCGTAGTCCTCGCCGTTCATCAGGAGGGCCTGGGTCGCCGCGTCCATCTCCACGGCCGCCGCCAGGGGCATGTCCAGTTCGGCGGTGAGGAGGGCCTTGGTCTGGGCGTGGGCCAGGGCGGGGCCGGCGGCGAGGCGCCCGGCGAGGGCGGTGGCCGCCTCGTGCGCACGGCCCTCGTCGGTCAGCTCGCTGATCAGGCCGATGCGTTCCGCCTCCGGGGCCCGCACCTGGTCGCCCAGCATCAGCAGACGGGTGGCGTGGCCGAGGCCCACGACCCTGGGGAGCAGATAGGCCGCGCCCATGTCGCCGCCGGAGAGACCCACACGGGTGAAGAGGAAGGCGAAGCGGGTCGTCGGGTCGGCCACCCGGAAGTCCGCCGCCAGGGCGAGGACCGCACCGGCGCCCGCCGCCACCCCGTGCAGGGCGGCGACGACCGGGAAGGGCGCCTCCCTGATCGCGCGGACCACCTGGCCGGTCATCCGGTTGAAGTCCAGGAGCTGCGCGGTGTCCATCGACAGGGTGGCGCCGATGATCTCGTCCACGTCGCCGCCCGAGCAGAAGCCGCGCCCCTCCCCCGCCAGCACCAGCGCCCGCACCGCGCGTTCACGGGACAGCTCGGCGAGCAGGTCGCGCAGGTCGGCGTAGGCCCCGAAGGTGAGGGCGTTGAGCTTGGCGGGGCGCGCGAGGGTGACGGTGGCGACGCCGTCGGCGACGTCGAGGCGCAGATGGCGCCAGTCGGCCGTGCGGCCGGCGGAGCCGGTGAAGGGACTCATGGGGTGCGGCCTCCTCGGGCGGGCACTGCCTCACTGAGCTCTACACCCTGAACGTATCACTGATTCGTGACTGTCGTCAGGGTCGCGCGATACGCGTTTCTGCCGAGAGGTCCGGGCGGGATGCCGGGGCGAGGAGAGGCCCGCTCCGGCGAGAGGCCGGTCCAAGGAGTCCCGCTCCGGGAAGAGGCCCCGCTCCGGGAGGAGGCCGATCCAGGGAGAGCTCCCGCTCCGGAGAGAGCCCCCGCTCCCGGAAGAGGCCCTCCGGGAAGAGGCCCCGCCCTGGAAGAGGTCCGGTCCGGGGCGGTCTCGCCCGGACCTTCGTGCTCCGCTTCCGTCACACACGTCACCGCCCGTCCTCCGCTCGTCGATAACGCGGTAACAGTGCGTTCGCTCGCGGGAGGCCGGGCGTTGCCCGGGGTAAGCGCCCCGGTAGCGGGACGGACCGTCCCGTGCGACGCCCGCCGTGCGACCGGCTGGGGGGCGCCGTACCATTCCTGAGATCGAAAGCAGGACGGCCTGATGTCTACTTCGGGAAAGCCTGCGCCATGAACGGACTCGCCTTGCACGAACGCCCCGCCTCACCGGCCTTCTGGCGCATCGCGCTGCCGCACTCGACCGCGGCCGTGCCCGTGGCGCGTGCGCTGGTCCGTGCGGCCCTGGCCGAGCTGGAGGACGGCGCGGACTGCGACACCGCCGAGCTGCTGACGGCGGAGCTGGTGGCGAACGCCGTGGAGCACACCTCCGGGGACGCCCCGATAGAGCTGGTCGTGCGGTTGCTGCCGACCGGCTGCCATGTCGAGGTGCACGACCCCGACCCGGCGCCGCCGGGCGATCTGCTGCACGCCGGGGACACCATGCCCGACCCCTGGCAGGAGCACGGGCGCGGACTGCTGCTGATCCGCGCCCTGAGCTCGTCCTGCGGGCACCGCCCCACCGGCTCCGGCAAGGCGGTGTGGTTCAGACTGCCGCTGGTACCGCCTCAGCGGCGGCCTCGTCCGGCGTGACGGCGGTCAGCCGCGAGTTGCGGCGGCCGTAGAGGCGGTAGACCATCAGACCGGCCGCGAGGAACACGGCGAACTGGACCCACGTCGTCCAGCCGGTCTCGTACATCAGGTACAGACAGAAACCGACGCCGAGCAGCGGGAACAACGGGACCAGCGGTACCCGGAAGGTGCGCGGCAGGTCCGGCTCGCGGCGGCGCAGGGCGATCACCGCGATGTTCACCACGGCCATGATGGCGAGCGTGCCGATGGTGCTCAGGTTGATCACCGCGTCCAGGGAGGCGAAGGCCGCCGGGAGCGCGAAGACGACCGCGACGATCAGGGTGCCCGCGACGGGCGTCGCGGTGCGCGGGGAGACCTTCTCGAAGACGGCCGGGATCAGGCCGTCGCGGGACATGGCCAGCAGGATGCGGGTCTGTCCGTACATCACGGCCAGCACCACCGAGGCGATGGCGACGACCGCGCCGAAGGCGACGATGCCGCCGCCGACCGTGGATCCGGTGACCTGGTCGACGACGTGGGACAGCGCGGCGGGACGGCCCCCGACCTCGTCGGCGCCGACGGCCCCGATCGCGGCCAGCGCGACGGCGCAGTACAGCAGGGTGACGACGGCCATGCAGACCAGGATCGCGATCGGCACGTCCCGGCGCGGGTTCTTGGCCTCCTCACCGGTGGTGGTGATCGCGTCGAAGCCGATGTAGGAGAAGAACGCGGCGGTGGTGCCCGCGCCGATGCCGCCGAGGCCGGCCGGCGTGAAGGGGCTGAGGTTGCCGTCCTTGAAGGCGCTGTAGCCGATCGCGCAGAACGCGATCAGGATGACCAGCTTGAGCACGGCCATGGCGGCCGTCGCCCGCGCGCTCTCGCGCACCCCGCGGATCAGCAGCGCGGAGGCCATCGCGATGACCAGCACGGCCGGGACGTTGGCGACGCCGCCCTCGCCGGGACCGGCGGACAGCGCGGCGGGCAGCTGCACGCCGAGGAGGCTGTCGAGCAGCTCGTTGACGTACTGGCTCCAGCCGACCGCGACCGCCGAGATCGAGATGCCGTACTCCAGCAGCAGGCACCAGCCGATGAGGAAGGCGGTGGTCTCGCCGAGGGTGGCGTAGGCGAAGGAGTACGAGGAGCCGGAGACGGGGATCGCGCCGGCCAGCTCGGCGAAGGCGAGCGCGGTGAACACGCAGGTGATCGCGGCGAGTACGAAGGAGACGACGACCGCGGGTCCGGCCTGGGCGACCGAGTCGGACAGACCCACGAAGATGCCGGTGCCGACGATCGCGCCGACGCCGAAGCAGACGAGCTGGAACAGTCCCATCGTGCGCCTCAGACCGTGGCCCTCACGGTCGGCGCCCGACTCTGCCACCAGCAGGGCAGGGGACTTGATACGGGGAGCGGGCATGCGGGTGGTGCTCGTTTCTGGTGGTGCGGGGTGCGACGGGGTCGTCGCGCGACGGCCTCGGACGGGGTGGGTCCGGGCCGCCGGACAGCATAAGGCGCGGGTAAGTCCCTGGGTGCCGATGGTTGCCTCGGGCCATGGTTGCCAGCGGCTTCACCGCACGTCGGGAAGGGCGTTCAGGCCATGGTCGCGACCAGTACCGCCTTGATGGTGTGCATGCGGTTCTCCGCCTCGTCGAAGACGACCGAGTGGGCCGACTCGAAGACCTCGTCGGTCACCTCCAGCGACGTCAGGCCGTACATGTCGTGGAGGTCCTGGCCGACCTTGGTGCCGAGGTCGTGGAAGGCGGGCAGACAGTGCAGGAACTTCACGTCCGGGTTGCCGGTGGCGCGCAGGACGTCCATGGTCACGGCGTAGGGGACGAGGGCGGCGATCCGCTCGGCCCAGACCTCCTTGGGCTCGCCCATGGAGACCCAGACGTCGGTGGCGACGAAGTCCGCGCCGCTCACGCCCTCCGCGACGGACTCGGTGAGGGTGATGCGGGCCCCGCTGGTCCCGGCCAGCTCCTGGGCGCGGTCGACGATCTCCTGGACGGGCCAGTACGTCTTGGGGGCGACGATCCGTACGTCCATGCCGAGCAGGGCGCCGGTGATCAGGTAGGAGTTGCCCATGTTGAAGCGGGCGTCGCCGAGGTAGGCGAAGGCGATCGCGTCCAGCGGCTTGGCGCTGTGCTCGGTCATCGTGAGCACGTCGGCGAGCATCTGGGTGGGGTGCCAGTCGTCCGTGAGGCCGTTGAAGACGGGGACGCCCGCGTGCGCGGCCAGTTCCTCCACCTTGGCCTGGCTGTCCCCGCGGTACTCGATGCCGTCGAACATCCGGCCGAGGACACGGGCGGTGTCCTTGACGGACTCCTTGTGCCCGATCTGCGAGCCGGAGGGGTCCAGGTAGGTGGTGTGGGCGCCCTGGTCGGCGGCGGCGACCTCGAACGCGCAGCGGGTGCGCGTCGAGGTCTTCTCGAAGATGAGCGCGATGTTCTTGCCGGTCAGACGCCGCTGCTCGGCCCCGGCCCGCTTCGCCGCCTTCAGCTCCGCGGCGAGCTCGACCAGACCCCGGAACTCCGCCGCGGTGAAGTCCAGCTCTTTGAGGAAGGCGCGCCCGGCGAGGGCGGTCGGGACATTCGCCATGGGGCGCTCCAGGGTTGCGAGGGCAGGCCTGCGGAAGGACTGCGGAATTCTATACGACTGCTAGAATTTTTATACAGCCCTCCCGCCTTCCCTCACACAGCGTCTCGCTCTACGGGACAGCTCATACAGCGCGGCCCGCCCCGGCCCCGCCCCAGTTCGCTGCCCGGGATCTCGATCACCTCGATGCCCTGCTTGCGCAGATGCGTGTTGGTGGTGGAGTTCCGCTCGTAGGCGACGACCACGCCCGGCTCGACGGCGAGCACGTTGCAGCCGTCGTCCCACTGCTCGCGCTCGGCGGCGTGCACGTCCTGGGTGGCGGTCAGCACCCGGATCTCGTTCAGCCCGAGCGAGGCCGCGATGGCGCGGTGCATGTGCTCCGGCGGATGGTCGGTGACCTTCAGGTCCTTCTCGCCGGCGCCCGGCTCGATGGTGTACGAGCGGAGCATGCCGAGCCCGGCGTACTGGGTGAAGACATCGCCGTCGACCATGGTCATCACGGTGTCGAGGTGCATCAGGGCGCGCCGCTTGGGCATGTCCAGCGCCACGATCGAGCGGGCGGACCCGGCGGCGAACAGTTTGTGGGCGAGCATCTCCACCGCCTGCGGGGTGGTCCGCTCGCTCATGCCGATCAGGACGGCGCCGTTGCCGATGACCAGCACGTCACCGCCCTCGATGGTGGACGGGTAGTCGGCCTGCCCCTCCGACCAGAGGTGGAAGGACTGGCCGCGGAAGAGGGGATGGTGCCGGTAGATCGCCTCGAAGTGCACGGTCTCGCGCTGCCGGGCGGGCCAGCGCATGGCGTTGATGGAGACACCGTCGTAGATCCAGGCGGAGGTGTCCCGGGTGAAGAGGTGGTTGGGCAGCGGCTCCAGCAGGAAGTCGTCGAGGTCCATGGCGTGGAAGCGCACGGAGACCGGCTCCGCGTGCCCCTCCAGGAACTCCCGCTTGGTCATGCCGCCGACCAGCGCCTCGGCCAGTTCCCTGGCGGGCAACGACTCGAACTCGGCCCGCAGATGGTCGGTGGCCAGCGGGCCGTACTCCTTCTCGTCGAACACCCGGTCCAGGACGAGCGCGCGGGCCACCGGGATCTCCAGGGCCTCGGTGAGCAGGTCCCCGAAGAGGTGCACGGCGACGCCCCGGTCGCGCAGCACATCGGCGAAGCCGTCGTGCTCGGCACGCGCCCGGCGCACCCAGAGCACGTCGTCGAAGAGCAGGGCGTCCTTGTTGCTGGGGGTGAGCCTTTTGAGCTCGAGATCCGGCCGGTGAAGGATGACGCGGCGCAGCCGCCCGGCCTCGGAGTCGACTTGGAATCCCATGACTCCATCCTGACCACCCGCGACCGCCTTCACCCGCTTCTCGCGCGTTTCCGTACCCGCTTATTCTCGTCCCCTTGACGACAACCGGCCCTCCCCTTTATCGTCTTCATGACGAAAACCTGCGAGGGGGGCTCACATGGCCGACATCACGCGGCGCCTCGGCTGGCGCCATCTGCGGGGCGCGCCCACGGCGCACATCCGCCACCACCGCTCGGGCCGCCTGGTGCACGACGGGCCGGGGCTGAGCTTCTGGTTCCGGCCGCTGACCGCCGCCCTGTCCGAGGTCCCGGTCGACGACCGCGAACTGGCGATGACCTTCCACGCCCGCACCTCCGACTTCCAGGACGTCGCCGTGCAGGCGACCGTCACCTTCCGTATCGCCGACCCGGCGCTGGCCGCCGCGCGGCTGGACTTCTCCGTCGACCCGGACACCGGCGCCTGGCGCGGCACCCCGCTGGAGCAGCTCGGCACGCTGCTGACCGAGACCGCCCAGCAGCACGCGCTGGACGTCCTCACCCGGACACCGCTGTCCTCGGCCCTGGTCGACGGGGTTACGGCGGTGCGCGAGCGGGTGGCGGCGGGTCTGGCCGCCGAGCCCCGGCTGCCGGCCACCGGCATCGAGGTGGTGGCCGTACGCGTGATGGCGCTGCGTCCGGAGCCCGAGGTGGAGCGGGCGCTGCGCACCCCGGCCCGTGAGCAGATCCAGCAGGAGGCGGACCGCGCGACCTACGAGCGCCGGGCCGTGGCCGTCGAGCGCGAACGCGCCATCGCCGAGAACGAGCTCGCGAGCAAGATCGAACTGGCCCGCCGCGAGGAGCGGTTGGTCGAGCAGCGCGGCACCAACGCCCGCCGGGAGGCGGAGGAGGCCGCGGCCGCGGACGCCGTACGGGCCGAGGCGGAGGCCGCGCGGACCGTGCGGCTGGCGGAGGCGGAGGCGGCTCGCTCGGTGAAGCTGGCGGAGGCGGAGGCCGCGCGGTCGGTGAAGCTGGCCGAGGCGGAGGCCGATCGGTCGCTGCGGCTCACCGAGGCCGAGGCCAGGCGCACCGCGCAGCTCGCCGAGGCGGAGGCGGCGCGGGCGGTGCGGCTGGCGCGGGCCGAGGCGGAGAGCGCGCGGGAGGTCGGCGAGGCGCGGGCGCAGGCCCAGGCCGCCTGGCTGCGGGTGCACGCCGACGCCGGGGTGGACGGCGTGGCCACCCTGCACGCCCTCACGGGCACGCGGCTCGCCGAGAACCTGCCCAGCATCGAGAGCGTCACCATCACTCCCGACGTGCTCACCGGCCTGCTCGCCAAGCTGGGTGTGAGCGGCCGGGACGGGGCATGAGCCTCGCGCCCCGGGCGGTCCTCGTGCACCGCACCACCGAGTACGAGGAGCTCGTCGCCCGGCACGGCACCCATGGCCAGGCCGCGTTCTTCCTCGCCTCCCGGGGCCGGGACATCGAGGAGGTCGCCGAGCGGCACCGCCGTACGCACCGGGCGCTCGCGCAGGTGGCCGCCGCGGTGCCGGCGGCCTGGCGGCAGGCCCGGGTGGAACGGGCCGACCTGGACCGGTTCCTGTTCGCGCCGGAGGACGTCGTGGTCGTGGTCGGCCAGGACGGGCTGGTGGCGAACGTCGCCAAGTACCTCGCCGGGCAGCCGGTCGTCGGCATCGACACCGACCCCGGGCGCAACCCCGGCGTCCTGGTCCGCCACCGCCCCGAGGACACCGCCGCGCTGCTCACCGGGCGCCCGGCCGCCGAGGAGCTCACCATGGTCGAGGCCGTCGCGGACGACACCCAGCGGCTGGTCGCGCTGAACGAGGTCTACCTCGGCGCGGCCGGCCACCAGACCGCCCGCTACCGCCTGGACCTGGAGGACGACGGGGGTGTCGTCGAGGCCCAGGCCTCCTCGGGGGTGCTGGTCGGCACGGGGACCGGCGCGACCGGGTGGCTGCGGTCCGTCTGGCAGGAACGGGGCGCGCGGCTCCCGCTGCCCGCGCCGACCGAGGACCGGCTGCTGTGGTTCGTCCGCGAGGCCTGGCCCTCCCCCGCCACCGGGACCTCCCTGGTCGCGGGCGAACTCCCCGCGTCCCGGCGGCTCCGGCTGACCGTCGAGTCCGAACGCCTCATCGTGTTCGGCGACGGCATCGAGGCGGACGCGCTGGAGCTGACGTGGGGGCAGGGGGTGGAGGTGGGGGTGTGCGGGGAGCGGTTGCGGTTGGTGGGGTGAGGCCCTGCGTTCTGCTCCTTGCGTTCTGCAGCCTGTGTGCCCCGCCCTACGCCGGTCCGCGCCCGCGCGGTCGCAGCCGTTCCGGGCGGGCCAGCAGGCGGCGGGAGGCCCGGCCCGGTTCGAGGGCCGCGCGGGCGACGATCCACCCCGCCAGGGCGTGCGGCTCGCCCGGGTCGTCCGCGAGGGCGTCGTCGTAGCGGGCGAGCGCGGCGGCCGGGCGGCCCGCGGCGAGGTACTCGTCGGCGGTACGGGGCGCGGTGGGGCGGATGGCGAAGGTCCGGGTACGGGTGTCCGGCCACGGGAGGCGGTCCGAACGGAACCGTGGGAACTCCGGGACCGGCCCGGCGACCGGGACGACGTTGCGCAGCCGCCACTCGGTGCGGTGCAGGGCGGCGGCCGTACGGGCGCGGGCCAGGGCCTCAGCCGGAACCGGCTCGCGCAGCCAGCCGTCCAGGGTGCGGGCCAGCCCCGAGACCAGGGCCCGTCCCTCGGCGGTCAGCCGGCCGCTGGTGAGCAGGGTGCGCACGACGAGACGGCTCTGGAGCCGCCGGAGCGCGAAGTGGTAACCGGCCTCCTCGCCGGGCTCCTTGCCGGCCAGCCGGTCCCGCCAGAAGCCCGCGACACCGGTGAACGCGTAGGCGCCGTGCAGCAGTCCGGTGAGATGGCGCGGGTCGGCGCGCCAGGGGGCGTAGTAGCGCTCCTCCCGGTCGTCGTCGAGCAGCGGGAACAGATGGAGCAGGGCGGCGAGTTTGCTGTGCTGGAACTCGTGGACGAGGGTCTCGGCGAGGGCCAGCGCCGACGCGGGGCGTGCGATCACCATGGCGCCGTAGGAGTCCCCGCTCGAACCGGACAGGGGCACCACGGGCGGGGCGGGCGGCAGCAGGCCCGTGCGGCCGAACGGCACGACGGACCGGATCACCGCCGGGTCCACCCGGCCAGGCCCGGTGCCGCCGGGGTCGGCGAGGATGCCGACGGCGTCGTCGAACAGCCGCTGCCACTCCTCCGCCTCGTCCGCGTCCAGCCGGGCGGGCGGGACCGGGTCGTCGAGGTCGCGGTACGGGTCGAGGTCGTCCAGGGGGATGGCGGTCACCCCGGCTGGGCCGATGTGGGTCAGGGTGCGCAGGGGCTGCCAGGTGGCGGGGGCCCTGGTCTCGGCGCGCCGGTCGTACTCGGGCACCACGACCGGCGCGGCCCGGCGGCTGCGCAGCGGTGACGTGACCGGACGGCAGGTCAGGGCGGTGGGCCCGGAACGCCGTCCGGGACCGGTGAGGGTCAGGCCGCCCCGGCTGGTGGTGGCCACGCCGACCGTGCGGCCCGCCGCCGCGTCGGGGAGCCATGCCCGCCCGAGGCCGGGCAGACAGAGCGTGCCGTCGCTGAGGGAGACACGGAGCTCGGCGTCCGTGCCCGCGCTCAGACAGGCCGTCACGGCCAGGGCGCACAGGTGTCCGGCCTCCACCCACAGCGGCGGACCGGTCGCGGTGCCGTGCACCCGGCGCAGCATATGGGCCAGCCAGCCGCCGGTCGCGGGCGCGAGCAGCAGCCGGTCGACCGGGCCGGGAGCGTGCTCGGCGGCGTCCTTGAGGGCGGCCCAGGCCTCGGCGGCGGGGGTCAGGGGGGTGGGCACCTCGTCGAGATGGTCGAGCAGCGTGCGCAGGAGCAGCATGCGGCGGGCGCGCTCACCCTGTTCGAGGAAGGCGAGGGCCTGGCTCGAGCCCCCGCCCGTGGCAAGTTCCGCGAAGAGGCGTTCGGGCATGCAGAAGGGGGCTGTGCGCGGCTCTCCGGGCATGGACGGGGACCTCCGGTCGCACGGAAGGGGCGCACGTGAGCCCCGGCGGGCAGGCGGAGACCTCGGGAGGGCTCGGCCGATCGGGTCGGGCTACTCGGCTCGGGCGTTGCCGCCGGTCCCTTCGTTTCCGCCCTTCATGCTGCTGCGGGCACGCAACACCTCCACCAGCAGACGAGAGGTGGGCCGAAGCGGCGTGAGGTCGTCCACCGCGGTGAGAGGCAGCCCGGTGAGGTCGGCCAGATCCGCCTCCCAGAAGCCGGTCCCCGCGGCGACGGACGGCTCACGGACGGCGGCTTCGGCGTGCAGTCGAGCGGGCGGCTGGTCCAAGTTGCTCCCCCCTTCACGTAACGGTGGCACACGGTTCCTCGTGTCCCTTCCCATCATGGCCATTCCTACCCCCGTCGAAAACCGTACGATCACGCCACCCGATCATCCCCCGCCGCGTGGGCGGTCGAACCTGTCCGTGAACTCCCCCAACGCGGCACGCAGTTCGGTTGCGCGTCCGGGATCGCTGTCCACGGCGAGCACCGCGTCGTACAGCTCCCACAGGGCCTGGGCGCCGCGCTTGGCGAGGTGGTTGAGGAGATAGGTGGCGTCCGTGCGGGCCTTGGTGTGACGGGCGAGTGTCCCGGTGTGGGAAGGGTCCAGCGCGGCGATCACCGCCTGCCGTTCCACGGGGTCCGACATCAGCGGATACACCGTCAGAGCGTCCACGGCCCGCAGCAGCGGGGACACCGGACGGGCCGCTGGGCCGGGTACGGGTGCGGTCAGGGTCTCGGTGCGTTCGGGGCTCCGCATGCGGATCTCGGGGTACTGAAGAGTAAGTCCCGCTTCCCTGAGAGTCGCGATGCGCGCGCGGACGGCGGGAAACAGTTCCTCGGGATCGGGGGGTTCCGGCAGGAGCGCCGCCCGGTCCGCCAGCAGCTCGAGCAGGACGTCGGAGAACAGTCCCGTGCCCCGTTCGGGGTCGTTGACGGCGGCCCGGCCGCGGCCCGCGGCGCTCAGCAGGGTCTGCCGGTGGACGAGGTTGCGCCGCCCCACGGGCAGTGCTTCGGGCGGCAGTTGCTCCCGGAAGGCGAGGTCCTCCTCGAAGGTCTCGCAGGCGTCCACCACCCACATCTGCCGGGCGAGTCCGGGCACGGCGTCACCGGCGTACCGCTCCAGCGCGGAGTCGAGGTCGATGCCGAGCTTGTCGGCGGTGGTCGCGTCCGCGCAGAACAGGCGCAGACCGCCGGACCGGCCGAGGACTCCGTGTCCGCCCCACCACACCCAGAGGATGTCGCCCTGCGCCAGGGACAGTTCGCGGACCAGGACGCGCCGCAGGGTGGCGTGGTCGGCGGGCGCGTACCCGACGTCCGGCACATATGCCGCCGACGGAGCGAGGTGCAGACGGAGTTGGTGCTCCGGCACTCCGGCGGCGCGCAGCAGCCGGTGGAAGCGCACGGCGTCCCGGGCCGGTCCGGGCAGGTCCCAGTCGGGACCGGCGTCGTACCTCTCGACGCCGACGATCAGCGCGTGCACCCGGCCCGGGTCGACGCCTCGGGGCGCGCTCACGGCAGCCGGTCCACGATGTGCCGGTACACCTCGGGGTTGGTCCAATAGGCGCTGTGCGCCGCCGGGAACGGCTGGCGGCTGTCGACGGCGACGTCGGTGACCCGGCCGGGGAACAGCCTCGCGCCGACGTACCCGAGCAGATCGCGGGGGTCGTACAGATTCAGCCAGTCGGGGACGTGGGGTGGCAGGGGCGCGGGGTGCTCGAGCCGGGGCAGCGAGCCCGACTCGTAGAGGAACGGCGCCTGGGAGCCGGCCGTCACCAGCAGGCGGACCTGGGGCAGCGGGGCGGAGATCAGAGTGTCCAGGGCGATGATGCCGCCCAGGCTGTGCCCGACGAGGGTGACGGGCGCCTCCAGTCCGGCGACCAGAGTCCGCAGATCGGCCCGGGCCCCCTCGCCCCGGCTGAGGTAGCGCAGGACGTCTCCGGCGGCGGGGTGCGCCGCCTGGGTGAGGGCGCGCCTGCGGCGCACGACGGCACGTGAGGCGGCTGAGCCGGCGGCACGCAGCACCAGGGAGCGCACCGAGCGCTCGGTTCCCCGCACCGGTGCCCCCAGCGCCTCGGCGAGGCGGCCGACGACGGCGTCACGGGTGTCACCGGCCGGGACGAGCGGGGTGTCGGCGTCGAGGGCGTCACCGATGACCCGGGCGACCAGGGCGCGGGCGGCGAGAACCGCCAGGTCCGGCGGGTCGAGGGTCTCGGCGGCGGGTCCGAGCAGCGGTTGCGCGGCCAGGTCGGCGGCCGCACGGGCGAGCCCGGGGCCCAACTCGTCGGCAGGTGCGTCGCCCTGGGCGGCCAGCCGGGCCAGGTCCGCACGAAGCCGCTGGTCAGGCGGTACGGAGCCGGGCGGGCGCTCACCCTTCGGCCCGGCCCCCGCGGCCGCGAGGGCGAGTTCGGCGTACGGGTCGGCATAGAGCACAACCCAGGCCGCGATGGGATCGGCGGCAGTGTCCGCGGCGGCCGGGGCGTCGTTGAGTCCACGCGTGGTGCCCGCCTCCGGCGGCAGGCTCGCACCGCCCGCAGCGAGCGTGGCGCCGTGCTTGTCCCCCCAGTAGTAGGGCACGATGCGAAGCCCCTCACGCAGCGTGGTCAGTCCGGCCGCGAAGCGTCCGGCCAGCGCAGAGAAGTCAGGCTCGCGAACTCCCGTCCCATGAATGAAGACGACCGCCGTCATGTGCCCCCCGTGACACCTGTGAAGCTCCGATTACGACTGCCTCCGCTGAGTCAACTTACGCATACCATAAGGAAGTTGGGATCGAGCACATTTGCGAGAGCTGAGAGACCCGAAAGCGGCCGGACTGACGGCCTTCGCACCTGGACGCCCTGGGGGACGGCATGAGCCCTGACGAGACGGTCATGCACATCCTGCTGGCCACCGCCCTGATCCTCGTGGTCGCCCATGCGGCGGGCTGGGCGGCGCAACGGCTGAAGCAGCCTTACATCGTGGGCCAGTTGACGGCGGGCATCGCGCTCGGGCCGTCACTGCTGGGAAGCGTCTGGCCGGACGGGCACGACTTCATGTTCCCCGCGGGGATCGACACCGCGCTGACCGGCTTCGCCCAGCTGGCGCTGGTGCTGTTCCTGTTCGCCGTGGGCTACGAGCTGGACCTGAAGGTCCTGGGCGACCGTGCACGCTCCGCGGTGACCGTGGCCGTGGTCGCCTTCGTGGTGCCGATGGCGGCGGGCAGCGGCTGCGCCCTGCTGTTCCGGGACCAGCTGCGCGACCTGGGCATGCCGGAGCTGACGACCGCCCAGGTCGTGTTCGCCGGGGTCGCCCTCTCGATCACCGCGGTGCCCGTGCTGACGGCCATAGTGCGGGAGAACGACATGTCCCACACCGTGCCCGGCGTGGTGGCCGTCTCGGCGGCCGGGCTGCTCGATGTGATCGGGTGGACCGTGCTGGCCGGGGCGCTGCTCGGCGGTGACTCCGGTGAGCAGCAGCTGACCTGGGCCTGGCGCGCGCTGCTCGGGGCCGGTTTCGTCACGCTGATGCTCCTGGCGGCGAGGCCGGTGCTGCGTCGGCTGCTGTGGCGCACCAGCATGGAGCCCTCGCTGCGGCTGGCCCTGCTGGCGAGCTTCGCGGTCGCGTCGGCGGTGGTGACGCACGCGCTGGGGCTGCATGTCATCTTCGGCGCGCTGCTGGCGGGCGCGGTGGTGCCCCGGGAGGAGGGCGGCACCCTCGATCCCGACCTGATGCGGGCGCTGCACACGGTCAGTTATCTGCTGGTGCCGTTCTTCTTCGTCGTCTCGGGCAAGGCGGTCGCGCTGAACAGCATGACCGCCACCGGCTGGGCCGCCCTCGCGGTGGTCACGGTGCTGGCGGTCGTGACGAAGGTCGGCAGCGGCACGGCGGCGGCCCGGGTCAGCGGGCTGTCCCGCACCGACTCGTGGACCGTCGGGGTGCTGATGAGCACGCGTGGCCTGACCGAGCTGATCGCGCTCAACGCGGGGTATCAGGCAGGCCTGCTGAGCAAGCCCGTCTACACGGTCCTGGTCTTCATGGCGCTGGCCACGACCCTGTTCACCCAGCCGCTGCTGATCCTCGTCCGCCGCCGGGCCGAACGGACGAAGGACCGCCTGCCGGCGCCGCCGGCCGAACCGGCGCTCCGCACACCGCAGGACGGCGCGTCCGCCGCCCCCGCCGCCGACGTGAGCTGAGGGCCGGTCGTGGGGGGGGCCCCCCGGGGGGGGGCCCCCCCCGGGGGGGGGGGCCCCCCGGGCCCCCCCCCCGCCCGGGGGGCCCGCCCCCCCGGGCGGGGGGGGGGGGGGGGGGCGGGGGGGGCGGGCCCCCGGGGGGGGGGGCCCGCCCGGGGGGCCCCCCCCACGACCGGACACCCGGCCCGGACGGCTCTACAGCGGCATGGGGGCCATGTCGCACTCGATACGGCGGCGGGTGCGCACCGCGTTGAACCAGGGGTGGTCGCTGCGGACCACTCCGGCGGCGAAGCCCTCCACCGCCTTGCGCTGGAGCACGTCCGCCTCCTCTCCCCGGCCCAGCCCGCGCAGGTCCAGGGCGAGGTTGGACATGCAGGCCAGTGTCAGCGGATGCGCCTCGCCCGCGACCTCCGTGAGCAGCGCGAGGGTGGCCTCGTCGATCTCCCGGGCCATCTCGAAGTCCAGTCGCGCGGAGGCCGTGTTGGCCCGGCCGACGGCGACGGTGAGCGTGGTGACGTGCCGGGGTCCCACCGTGTCGGCCAGCAGGCGCGCGGCCTCGTCCTCGAGTTCCTGCGCGCTGTCCAGAGCGCCGAGCGCCCGCAGGGTGGCGGCCAGGTTGGCCTTGGTCAGCAGGGTGTACGCGTGGTTCTCCCCGAGCCGCTGCTCGAAGCGCCGCACCGTGGCCTGGGCCAGGTCACGGGAGCTCTCCAGGTCTCCGGCCAGACGCTGGTCGACCGAGAGGTTGGTCGCCGACGCCAGCGAGTCGAAGTGCTCCGGGCCGTAGCGGTGGTTGAACCTCCGCAGTGTCTCCTCGGAGAGCTTGCGGGCGTCCTCCAGCGCCCCGTCACGGCGTCGGCACACCGCGAGGTTGCGGGCGATGCGCAGGGTGAGCGGATGCTCCTCGCCCAGCGCGGCGCGGGCCCTGCGGTGCACGTCCTCCTGGAAGTCGCGGGCACCGGGGTAGTCACCGGACTCGCGCATGTCGATGGCGAGCGCGTTGAGGGTGTTCAGAGTGAAGAAGCTGGCCGGTCCGAAGAGCAGGTCCCGCTGCCGGGCGTTCTCCTGGTCCAGCGGCAGGGCCTCCGCGTACGCCCCGCACAACCGCAGGTCTCGACCGTAGGAATGCGTGGCGCGCAGGCTGAGCGGGTCGTCGGCGCCGAACAGGGACCGGGCCAGGTTCCTGGCCTCCGCGGTCAGGTCGCGGGCCTCCTGGAAACGGCCCTGGTAGCCGTAGGCGTCGGCCATCTCGCAGAGGGAGTCGATCATCTCCTCCGGCTCGACCTCGATCCGGCGCGAGGTCTCGAGCGCCTTCTCGGTGAGCGGGATGGACTCGGGCACCTGGCCGATCTGCCGCAGCAGGAACGCGAAGGACTTGGTCATCCGGATGACGTGGATGTCCTCCTCGCCGGACGCGGCGAGCCAGGCGTTCCAGGCCTGCCGGCCGAGACGCGCGGCACCTTCGTGGTCTCCCCAGAAGTAGAGGAACCACACGGTGTCGAAGAGCATGTCCCGCACATAGGTGTCGGCACTGGTCACCGCCTGCGACGTGAGGACGTGCGGCAGCAGCGCCTGGTAGGCGCGCCATTCCAGCGAGGAGCCCGGCGGACCCGGCTTGGCGGCCGACAGCAGCTGGTG
The DNA here is from genome assembly GCF_042873115.1 of Streptomyces sp. NPDC005017. Lineage (NCBI taxonomy): Bacteria > Bacillati > Actinomycetota > Actinomycetes > Kitasatosporales > Streptomycetaceae > Streptomyces > Streptomyces sp. NPDC005017. The sequence goes on from NZ_JBIALD010000002.1 coordinate 456,222, forward strand.
GGCCGCGTCCCGCATGTCCTCCCGCTCCTGCGGTCCCAGCTTGCCCAGGAGCACGGTCTGGAGCAGGCGGTGCATCTGGAGGGTGTCGGAGCGGGGGTCCACCTTGACCAGGGAGAACTGGTTGAGGTCGCGGATGGCGCGGTTCAGTTTGATCGACTCGCGCAGCAGCGGGTCGACGTCGGGTGTGATGTTCACCCCGCGGCTGCCGCGCAGCATGGACCGCGGGATGGGCTCGGGGGCCATGCTGGCGCAGATGTCCAGGAGTTGCCGGGCGCCCGGGTTGTTGGCCTGGATGCGCTCCAGCGAGATGTCCCAGGCGGCGGCGACGGAGACCGGGTAGTCGGGCGACGGGTCGAGTTCGAGGATCTCCGGACTGCGCTGGGTGAGCAGATCGAGGTACTCGTCGACCTGCATACCGGTGACGGCCCGCCAGGCGCCGGCCTGCTCGACGGCGAGCGGCAGGTCGCCGAGTGCGTCGGCGAGCCGTCCCGCCTCCTCGGGGCTCAGGTCGGGCGAGCGCTTCTGGAGCAGCTCGACGGACTCCTCGCGTTCGAAGACGTTGACCGGCAGCGAGGTCGCCACCCTTTCCCAGGCCCGGTTCCGGGAGGTGACGATGACCTTGCCGGGTCCGTTGGTCGGGAAGAACTGGCGTACCGCCTCGACGTCCTCGGCGTTGTCGAAGACCAGCAGCCAGTTGTCGTAGGGCGCGCCGGTGCGCAGGGCCTCCAGGACCGCCGGCACGGCGGTGTTCGCGGCGGGGGCGCCGACGGTGTCCTGCGCGACGGGGGCGACGCCCAGCTGACCCGCGAGGGTGGCTAGCGCGGCCAGGATGAGACTCTCGCGTTCGGCCGGGATCCAGCAGATCACGCGGTAGTCGTGCTGGTGGGTGTAGACGTACTCCAGCGCGAGCTGGGACTTGCCGACGCCGCCGAGACCGTGCAGCGCGTTCGGCAGAACGGCCGCGGTGTCCTGCGAGGCGAGCTGTTCCTCCACCGCCCTGAGCAGCACCTGGCGCCCGACGAACGACGTGTTCCTGAGGGGCACGTTGACCAGCAGGGCCGGCGTTGTGGACGTGGTGCTCGTCATGAGCGGCTCAGCCTCCGTGGCTTCGGGTTGGGTGGCGTCGGTTACCAGCACGGGTGGTTCTCCAGGCTCCTCGGGGACGCTCGACGCTGGCACACTGCCGCCTCCGCCGCCGGAAGGCCCTTCGCCGCCGCCGCGGTTCACCCGCTCGGCGGCACCGGTTCCGGTCGTTCGCGTGGCGAGGTTCGGCTCGATGCGTTTCGCACGTTCGGAGTACGGCCCCGACAGCGCGCGCATCACGGCCAGCTCGCTGCGGGCCCAGCCGGGCTCGGCCGGGTCGGGCAGCGTCGTCCCGTTCGGGTCCCGCAGAGCGGCGCGCAGCGCCACACCTCGCGCTCCGGCGGCCGGCAGATCTCCCACCACGCTCACCGTGCGGGCCAGTTGGCTGCGGGTGGTGGTGGCGAGCAGGGCCTCCCTGACGCCCTCGGCGAACTCCGGGTGTCCCTCGCCGCCGCTGTTCCAGTCGATCAGGCCGCCCATCAGGATCTCGGCGAGGTGCCCCGGCCCGGTCTCCGGCATGGTGCGCCGACGCAGCTGCTCGACGAGGTCGAACTCGAAGGGGACGGTGGCCAGTTGGGCGGCGAGGCGGCGTGCGGCGGGAGTGGCGAGGGTGAAGAAGCGGCGTACGGCGGCGGGAGCGGCGCGGGCGAAACGCGGGGCGCGCAGTCCGGGTGCGGGCGCGCCCTTGGTGAGTGTGCCGGCCAGGACGACGGGCAGGGAACGGCGCACTCCGCGCTCGCCGGTGACCACGTCCGCCCAGGCGGCGAGGGAGCCCGGCTTGAGGGACAGCACGGGTACGGGCACCGAGCCGTCGCGGGCCTCGGGCAGCGGGCGCAGCGGGTCGGGGCCGCCGGGCGGTGCCCAGTGTCCGAGGCCCTGGTTGGCGGCGCCGAAACCGCCGGCCTCCAGGACCGCGGGGTAGGGGTAGAGCGAGGAGCGGTGGCGCAGATGCGGTGGGAGCAGATGGACCAGGGCGGTGGGCCCGGCGTGGGCGAGGCGGCCGAGCAGACCGTCGGCGGCGGGAGCGGTCCAGCCGTGCGCGAGGCCGTCGGTGACGACGAGGAACACCCGGCCGCCGCGTCCGTCGAGAAGTTCACCGGGGTCGGCGGCGGCCCGGCCGGTGGGCCAGCGCAGGGTGGCGGCGCCGGTGCGCGGCACGTCCACCCGTACGGTGCGCACGGCCCGGAAGGCACCGCTGTGTTCGGCGGCCTCGGCGAGCCGGGCGACGGTGTCCTCCCAGATCCGCATGGTGGGGGCCGCGTCGACGAGCAGGACGAGGTCGAACGCCGAGGTCCGGGTGGGGCGCAGGAAGGGCATCCACATGCCGTCCACGACTCCCTGTTCGGCGGTGGCCTCCTCGTCGAGTTCCAGGGTGTCGCCGGAGGGGACGCGCCGGGCGAGGCGGTGCAGGGCCCGGGCGAGCAGGGCCGTGGCGCGGCCGGGTCCGGGTCCGGCGGGCTCCTCGGCGGGCAGCAGGGGCCGTGCGACGTGCAGGCTGTAGGGGCCTTCGGGGTGAGGTAACAGCTGTGCGGGAACGCCGTGTTCACCGGGGGCGGCGAGCCGGAGACCCGACGGCTGGGCGGAGCGGTCCGTCGCGGGCCGGGACCGCCGCACGGGCGGCGGGCCCGGGTCGGTGCTCTTGGCCTCCGGGGCCGCGGGTGCGCCCTCGGGCGGCTGCGGGGACGAACTCCCGTGGTCCTCACGGGGGAGGGGTGCGGGGTGTTCCTCGTCGCGGTCCGGCACGCCGGGTGCGGCCGGACCGCCGTCACGGTTCCAGTGCGCGGCCAGCCACACCGCGTCGGCGAGCTCCTGCCAGTGCGGGGTGAACCGCTCCCCGGCCTCGGCGTGGACGGGGTAAGCACCTTCGAGTGCCTGGGTGTCGGGGCTGAGCGCGTCAGGGAGCGGCACACCGTGCGCACGCGTGTGCGTGCCTGCTTCGGGCAACGCCGAAGAGGGCGACGACGACCCCGAAACGGGACCTCCGTCACCCAGCCCGGATGCGTGCTCCCTGGACGTCATTCAGCGGCCCTTCGCGAGGTCGCGGAGGAGCATTTCCACGAGTCTACGCCCGGCGCCGTCCGCCTGGAAACCACCCGCTGTAGTCATCTGGACAGCGTTCAGCAACTGGTCCAGGGAGTGGGTGCCGCCCGCCTGGACGCGCCGCACGAACAGGTCGACCAGTCCCTCGGCCGCCGGCGGGAGGTCACCGAGATGCCCCTCGACCATGGCCAGCAACTGCTCGCGGGTGGGGGTGCGCAGTTCCAACGGCAGGCAGCGTCTGCGGAAGGCGGCCGGGAACTCGCGCTCGCCGTTGCTGGTGATCACCACGACCGGGAACTCCCGGCATTCGACCCGCCCGTCGGCCAGTTCGGCGCGGCCCCCGGGGTCACTGGTGTGCACGCGCGCGGTGCTCGCGGCGTCACGCACCAGTTCCGGGATCTCATAGCTTCCGTTCTCCAGTACGTGCAACAGGTCGTTCGGCAGGTCGATGTCGCTCTTGTCGAGCTCGTCCACAAGAAGCGTCCGGGGACGATCGTAGGGCAGCAGAGCGGTGCCCAGGGGACCCAAAGTGATGAAGTCTCCAAGAACTGGCGGGAGTTGGGGCCCGTCGGCGGGGGCCGGGGAGTCGACGTCCTGCTCGGGCGCCGGGGGGCCGCCGGCCTGGGCGGCGGCCCCGGCGGTGCCGTGACGCAGTCCCGCCTGCCAGGCGGCGATCGCCTGCGCGCGCCCCATGGCGTCGTGGACGTAGAGCCCGTCGCGCAGGGTGGTGCGGCTGACGACGTTCCACTCCAGGACCCGGCCCAGACCGAGTTCACGCGCGATGACGTAGGCGAGGGTGGACTTGCCGACGCCGGGGGCTCCGGTGATCAGCAGCGGCCTGCGCAGCAGCAGGGCGGCGTTGACGGTGTCGATGTCCTCGGAGTCGAGCTGCGGGGTGACGTCGCCGGGGCCGAGGCGGCGCAGCGCGGCAGCCGGGTCGTCCGGCGGGGCGGGCTGCGCCGGGCCGCCGCCGAACCGCCGCCAGGGCGGCGCGTCCGGCAGCCGTGACACGGCGTCCGACGCACGGCCGGTGGCGTGGAAGACCCGCCATCCGTTCACGACCGTCTGCTCCTGCGCGCTCATGCCGTTGCCTCCTAGCTGGCGATGTCCGGTTCGTCGGGGTGGAGATCGACGACCCGAGTGGGATCATCCCAGAGAAATCCGATATGTCGGCCGAGGAACCGGCCGGGCCCGCCGGCGTGCAGCACGGCGCTGGCCCGGAGCCGGTGGATGGCGAGCGGGATCTGCGCGGATGTCTGCACGGACGCGAACACCGCGGTCACCACCTCTCGCCGCTCGTCGTCGAACACACCCCGCCGGTCCCACACCGCGAGGCCGACGCCCTCGGCGATGGCGGCCTTGAGCGCCGCGAGGGCGGCGAGGTCCGCGGGCGCGTCCAGCACCACCGCCGTTCTCGACGACTCCCCGGCGAGAGTGGTCTGCCACGCGTCCAGGCGCGTACCGTCCGGCCCGCTCCAGCCGTGCACGGTGACGCCGTGGCGCCGCAGCGCGAACCAGCGCTCCCGCCACTGCTGGAGCACCACGGCATCGTCGGTACGCATGCGTTCGAGGCTGCGCAGATGGACCCCGTACTTCAGGCCGAGCGGCAGGGGACGTCCGTCGCCGATCTGATAGCTCAGGCCGGCCACATCGTGGTTCAGCAGGTCGTACGGAAGGACGAACTCCACGTACGGCGGCTGCTGGAGGCGCTCTCCGGCGTCCGGCTCACGCGGCACCGTCCAGAGCCGGGCACCCTGGCGCAGCGCGCTCTCGACCGCGCCGCCCAGGTTCTCCAGGGTGGTGATGTCCGGCTCGGCGGGCTGGGGGTCCCAGCGGCCCTGCGTGGTGTTGAGCCAGGAGCGTACGACGACCTCGCCGCTCCCGTCCCGGGCAGGTTCCACGGCGACGAGGAGACAGCGGGGGACGTCGGGGTCGGACGGCGTCTCGGAGCGGGCGCTGCGCCGCTCCTTCAACTCACCCACAAGTGAGGCGCGTTGAACCCACTCGTCGACCCAGTCGGACAGGGCGAGGCGGTGGCTGCGGGTGAGGGCGAGGCGGGCCGCGCGGTCCAGGAGCAATACGGCGGGCGGCAGTCCGTCCGGCTGGGTGTTCCATTCCAGGACGTGGGCGAGGAGTTGTTCGGGGCTCAGTCCGGGAGGCAGGTCGAGGCCGTTGAGTTCGTCGGCGAGATCGTCGCGTAAGCAGCGGGCGGGGAGGTCCCCCCGGGCGAGGAGGGCGCGCGCCTCGGCCTCTTCGGCAGGGGTCAGCGGACCGGCCAGGATGTCGGCACCGGCGGCCGGTGACGCCACCGGTGCGAGCAGCCGGTCGAGTTCGTCGCCGGCGGGGCTCCCCTCGAGGATACGGACCACGCCGACGAGTACGTGCTCGCCGCCCGGCACGCTCAGCGCGGCGCGCACCAGGGCCACCACGTCCTCGCGGAGTTTGACGCCCCGCAGGTCGACCGGCCGCTGCAACTGGTCCGCCAGCATCGCGGCGAACTGGGCCCTTCCCTGCGCGTCCTCCACGCAGCCGAGCGCGCAGAGCGCTTCGGTCAGCCGTAACAGCAGCTCCCAGCCCTTGTTCCGGCCGGCACCGCCCTCGGCGCCGCCAGCCCGCGCACCTGTCTCCACCGACTTTCCCCCTGAGTCGGTACAACTGCCTGACCGACCAGCGAAGTTAGCACGGCAACCAGCGGTTAACCAGGGAACCATGAGATCCCCCGGGCCGGGTCCGGCCAGGGGATCCCGTATCGGTCACCCCTGGCCGGAATCGAGCGCCCAGGCGCCCCGCCCCACCGGAGCCGAGTGGCTCACAACCGCGGATCCACCGGCTCCGACTCCAGCGCCAGCACCCCGAACACCGCCTCGTGCACCCGCCACAGCGGCTCGCCCTCGGCCAGGCGGTCCAGGGCCTCCAGGCCGAGCGCGTACTCGCGGAGGGCGAGTGAGCGCTTGTGGTTCAGGAAGCGCTGCCGCAGCCGGGTGAGGTTGTCGGGGCGGGTGTACTCTGGGCCGTAGATGATCCGCAGGTACTCGCGGCCGCGGCACTTGACGCCGGGCTGCACCAGCCGGCCCTTGGCGTCGCGGACCACGGCGCCGACCGGCTTGACGACCATGCCCTCGCCGCCGCGGCCGGTCATCTCCAGCCACCAGTCGACGCCCGCCGCGACCGACTCGGCGTCGCCGGTGTCGACGTACAGCCGTCGGGTGGTCCGCAGCAGGCTCGTGGGGTCGTGCTCCACGAGGCGGTCCAGCAGGGCGAGTTGCTCGTCGTGCGGGAGTCCGGCGAGGCTGCGGCCCTGGACCGCGAGGATCTGGAACGGCGCGAGCCGCACACCGTCCAGGCCGTCCGTGGTCCAGCAGTAGCGGCGGTAGGCGGCCGTGAACGCGGCGGCGTCCGAGGCGCGTTCCCGCTGGCGGGCCAGCAGCTCGCCGACGTCGACCCCGCGCTCCGCCGCGCCCTCGAGTGCGGCCAGCGCGCCGGGGAAGACGGCCGAGGAGGCGGCGCCGACGGCCGCGTACTGCGACCTGAGCAGTGCGGACGCCTTCAGCGACCACGGCATCAGCTCGGCGTCCAGCAGCATCCAGTCGGTGGCGAGTTCGTCCCACAGTCCGGCCTCGCCGATCGCGGTCCGCACCCGGCCGAGGATCTCCTCGGTCATCGCCCCGTCGGTGAGGAACGGCCGTCCGGTGCGGGTGTAGAGCGAGCCGGCCGGCCCGTCGACGCCGAACCTCTCCCGGGCCGCGTCCGCGTCCCTGCACACCAGGACCACGGCGCGCGAGCCCATGTGCTTCTCCTCGCACACGACCCGCCCGACCCCGTCCGCCGCGTACTGCGCGAAGGCCTCCGCCGGGTGCTCCAGGTAGCCCTCCACCTGGCTGGTGGGGGTCGGGGCCATGGTCGGCGGCAGGTACGGCAGCAGCCTCGGGTCGACCGCGAAGCGGCTCATGACCTCCAGGGCCGCGGCCGCGTTCTCCTCGCGGACGGCGACCCGCCCCTGGTACCGGGTCTCGACGGCACGGCGCCCGTTGACGTCCGCCAGGTCCAGCGGCCGCCCGTCCTGTCCGCCGGGCGCCTCCGACCGCAGCGGCCTGGCCGGCTCGTACCAGACCTTCTCGGCCGGTACGTCGACCAGCTCCCGTTCCGGCCAGCGCAGCGCGGTGAGCTTGCCGCCGAACACCGCGCCGGTGTCAAGGCAGATGGTGTTGTTCAGCCAGGTGGCCTGCGGGACCGGGGTGTGGCCGTAGACCACGGCGGCGCGGCCCCGGTAGTCCTCCGCCCACGGGTAGCGCACCGGCAGCCCGAACTCGTCGGTCTCCCCGGTCGTCTCGCCGTACAGCGCGTGCGAGCGCACCCGGCCCGAGGTGCGGCCGTGGTACTTCTCCGGCAGACCGGCGTGGCAGACCACCAGGCGTCCGCCGTCGAGGACGTAGTGGCTGACGAGCCCGTCGATGAACTCCCGTACCTCGGCCTTGAACTCCTCGCTCTCCCCCGCCATCTGCTCGACGGTCTCGGCGAGTCCGTGGGTGTGCTGGACCTTGCGGCCCTTGAGGTGACGGCCGTACTTGTTCTCGTGGTTGCCCGGCACGCACAGCGCGTCACCGGACCTGACCATGGACATCACCCGGCGCAGCACACCCGGACTGTCCGGGCCGCGGTCGACGAGGTCGCCGACGAACACGGCAGTACGGCCTTCCGGGTGCGTGCCGTCGACGTAGCCCAGCTTGGCGAGCAGGGAATCCAGTTCGGCGGAGCAGCCGTGGATGTCGCCGACGATGTCGAAGGGGCCGGTGAGGTGGGTCAGGTCGTTGAAGCGCCTCTCGGTGACGACGGTGGCCCGCTCGACCTCCTCGACGCCGCGCAGGACGTGCACCTTGCGGAAGCCCTCGCGCTCCAGGTGCCGTACGGAACGGCGCAGTTCGCGGATGTGCCGCTGGATGACCCGGCGCGGCATGTCCGCGCGGTCGGTGCGGACCGCGTTGCGTTCGGCGCACACCTCCTCCGGCACGTCGAGGACGATCGCGACGGGCAGCACGTCGTGCTGCCGGGCCAGGGCGATCAGCTGCTTGCGGGAGTCGGACTGGACGCTGGTGGCGTCCACGACCGTGCGGCGGCCGGCCGCGAGGCGCTTGCCCGCGACGTAGTGCAGGACGTCGAAGGCGTCCTTGGTGGCGCTCTGGTCGTTCTCGTCGTCGGAGACCAGACCGCGGCAGAAGTCGGAGGAGATCACCTCGGTCGGCTTGAAGTGGCGCCGGGCGAAGGTGGACTTGCCGGAGCCGGAGGCGCCGACGAGCACGACGAGGGAGAGGTCGGTGACGGGCAGGGCGCGTCCCTGCGGGCGGGGCTCGTTCGTCTCGGTCATGCGGCCTTCTCCTCCTTGTCCGACAGCGTGAACACGGCCATCTGGGTGGGCGGCCCCACCTCGGTGTCCTCGGGCCCGACGGGGACGAACTCCACGGCGTAGCCGTACCGTTCGGCGACCGTGGCGGCCCAGGCGCGGAACTCCTCACGGGTCCACTCGAAACGGTGGTCGGCGTGACGGGTGTGCCCGGCCGGGAGGCTCTCCCAGCGGACGTTGTACTCGACGTTCGGTGTGGTGACGAGCACGGTCCTCGGGCGGGCCGCGCCGAACACCGCGTACTCCAGGGCGGGCAGCCGGGGCAGGTCGACGTGCTCGACGACCTCGCTGAGCACGGCGGCGTCGTAGCCCTTGAGCCGGTTGTCGGTGTACGCGAGCGAGCCCTGCATCAGCCGCACGCGGGAGGCCTGGCGCTCGCCCATGCGGTCCAGCTTCAGCCGCCGGGAGGCGATGGTCAGGGCCCGCGCGGACACGTCCACGCCGACGATCTCGGTGTAGCGGACGTCCTTGAGCAGCGCCTGCACCAACTGGCCCTGTCCGCAGCCGAGATCGAGCACCCGGGTGGCACCGGACACGCGCAGCCGGTCCAGAACGGCCTCGCGGCGTTGCACGGCGAGCGGGGTGGGCCGCTCCTCCTCCTCGGTCTCCGCCCCGACCGCGTTGTCGAGGTCCTCGACCTCGCCGTCGTCGGCCTCGGCGAGCCGGACCAGTTCCAGGCGTTCCAGTGCCTGGCGGGTCAGCGACCAGCGGCGGGAGAGATAGCGGCTGGTGATCAGCTTGTGCTCGGGGTGGCCGGGCAGCCAGCCCTCGCCGACCCTCAGCAGCTTGTCGACCTCGTCCGGGGCGACCCAGTAGTGCTTGGCGTCGTCCAGCACCGGCAGCAGGACGTACAGGTGCCGCAGCGCCTCGGCGAGGGTGAGCGACTCCGACTCCAGCACCAGGTGGACGTAGCGCGAGTCGCCCCACTCGGGGAACTCGCCGTCCAGGGCGACCGGATCGGCCGTGACGGTCCAGCCGAGCGGCTCGAACAGCCCGCGGACGAGGGCCGGGCCGCCCCGGGCGGGCAGCGCGGGCACCTCGATCCTCAGCGGCCGCGGCTGCTCCGGCAGCTCGGGGCGGGCGTGGCACGCCCCGCGCATGGCGCTGGAGAAGACGGCGCTGAGGGCGACCGCGAGCAGCGAGGACGCCGCGTACGGGCGGTCGTTGACGTACTGGGCGAGCGCGGCGTCGGGCGCGCCGCCGCGGCCCTTGCCCCTGCGGACCAGCGCCACCGTGTCGACCTCCAGCAGCAGCGCGGCCGTGCAGCGCTGCTCGCTCGCCTCGGGGTAGAGGACGTGCGCGGTGCCGTAGGACGTGGAGAACGCCTGGGCCTTCTCGGGATGCTTGTGCAGCAGGAAACCGAGGTCGGTGGCGGGGCGTTCGGCCGTGCCGGTGGTGGTGATCGTCAGGAACATGGGCGGGGCCTCTCAGGCCGGTGGACGGTGGACAGGGGGTGGTGCCGTACGTGGCGAAGCCCCCGGGACGTGGTGATCCTGGGGGCTCGGCAGGACGACGGCTCTACTGTCGCACAGGGCTGTGACCGGCGCCTTCGGTTATTCCGGGGGTCTGCAGGAAGCCGCGCCAGGCGTCCGGGACGTCGCGCAAGGCGTCCGGGACGTGGCACAGCGTGTCCAAGACGTCGCGCAGGGCGTCTAGGACGTCGCGGCCAGGGCCTCCTCGCCGTCGGCCAGGCGTCTGAGCATCTCCAGGACCCGGTCTCTCGACTCGTCCGCCGCGTCGATCGCCTCCATGCACTGCCAGTACGTGCCCTCGTCCGCGGCGGTGCTGGCGACGCCCACCAGGGCGATGCCCACCTCGCCGAGGAGGCCGCCCAGGCCGAGAAGGGCCTGGCGGGCGTCGCCGAGGTCGGTCAGCTGGGCGGCGCGCAGTTCGCCCGGGCCCAGCTCCGGCCGGCCCAGGACTCCGCAGCCGCGGCCCGCCAGCTCGGTCAGGCCCAGCGCCTCGCCCCGTAACTGCGGCGGGCCGAAGACCGCCAGGCGGCTGCCGATCGCCTGGGCCAGTGACTGCGCCTGCCACACCTCCACCATGATCTGGTGCTCCTCGCGGCTCCCCGCCAGGGCGCGCCTGCTCGTCAGGATGAGCCGCACCGCGTCCATGCGCTGCCCCCGTCTGTCCGGACGTGTGCTCCGCACCCGCCCGCCCGAACTCCACTGCTCACTACCCAGAGTGAGGGCGCGTGCGACGAAAAGCCAGAGGAAGACGGAAATCTGTGGACAACAATTCGGATGAGGGTCGGATTTTGACTGCGGAGAGTGAAAGCGGAGTGATTTCCTCAGCGACTGTCGTCCCTCAAGGGGGCGGGAAGCGGAGCTCGTTGCGGTCGATCTTCGCGTCGAGGGCCGCCAGCGGGTCGACGCCGAGCACCTCGCACAGCTGGAGCAGATACGCCAGCACGTCGGCCACCTCGTCGGTGACCCGGTGCGCCGTGTCGGGGTCGTCCATCACCCGGGCCGACTCCTCGGGGGTCAACCACTGGAAGATCTCCACCAGTTCGGAGGCCTCGACGCTGAGCGCGGCGACCAGGTTCTTGGGGGTGTGGTACGGCTGCCAGTTGCGCGCGGCCGCGAACGCGGCGAGCCTGCGCTGGAGTCCGGCCACGTCGGGCGGCCGCTGATCGTCTGTCACCTGTCCAGGTGTACCACTGTCACACCGGGCACCTCCGCCGCCCAGGACGCGTCGCCCACCGCGCCGACGCACCGGATGTGGCCCTGCCCGGACATCCGCGCGGCGAGCCGGAGAAGTTCGCTCCGCTGACGGGGGTCGAGCGAGCGGTCGAAGCCGTCGGCCAGCACGGTGAGCGCGCGCATCGCGTCGGGCACCTCGCCGGGCGGGTCGGCGTCCAGCACGCCGGGCCCGGTGAGCAGGACCAACGCGAGGGCGAGGTAGCGCAGTTCGCCGTCGCCCAGCCTGCCGAGCTCGGTGCGTGACCCGGCGCCCCGGTCCAGCAGGGCCCGCACCGTCCCCCGGCCGTCGGACTCGGCGAGGACGTCCAGCACAGGTCCGGCGCACCCGACGCGGGCGGCCGTGACGAACCGGGCATGGCGCCGCCCGCACTCGGCGCGGGTCCGCCACACCACGTCGGCGAGGTTGTCGCAGCCGGGCAGCAGCAGCCCGGGCCCGTTCGGCACCGGCTCCCGCATCCGGCCGGCCCGGGGGTCGCAGGCGAACACCGAGCGCAGCGCCACCACCATCTGCTCCGCGGCCGCCAGCACCCGGCGCTGCCCGTCCGTCCGGCCCGCCACGCGCAGGGGGAGCAGCGCGGTGCCGAGCCGGTCGTCGGGCAGCGGGGCCCGGGTGACGGGCGCGCTGCCCGCGGTGTGCCAGGCGGCGTGCACGACGGGCCGGCCGGGGTCGCGCAGGGCGGTTTCCAGCAGCACCACCCCGTCGGCGCTCAGCCGCTCCCCCACCACGCGCAGTTCGGGCTCGGCCTGCACGGCGACGTCGAGCCGGACCGGGCCCTCGGGGCCGTCGGCCGTGCAGCCGATGCGGAATCCGCGCCGGCCCTGGGCGTCGGGCCGGGCCTGCTCGGGCACGCAGGACTCCGGGTCGGGGAAGACGTCGTACAGCCCGGCCCCGCCGCCGAGCCGGGCCAGCGCCTCGTAGGCACGCAGCGCGGTGGTCTTCCCGCTGCCACTGGGCCCGGCGAACAGGGTGCAGGGCCCGAGCGGGAACGAGGTGCCGCGGTGCCCTGCGAACGCGGACAGCCGCAGCTCGGTGAGCCGGGGCCGCAGGTCCTGGCCGCCGGCGGACGGGAGGGAGGACCGGGGTGCCGCCGTCAGCGGCGGTGCGCCGAAGCCGCCGGCCGCGTCGGGCGGCGTCTCGCGGGCGCGGGAGGTGATGCCCTCGTCCGGGCCCGCCGCACGGGGCAGCGGGACGGACTCGGGACGGGAACGCGCCGTGCGGGACGGCGGGAGGAAGGGGGACCCCGGGGGTACGGCCATATCCGGACCGTACGGCTCCGCCGTCAGGCGAACCGTTCCACCCGGGCGACCTTCCTACGATCGGGCGACCACGGGGGCACCGGCGTCACACGCCGGGGACCCGGCCATCCCACGAGCGGGCAACCACGGAGGCACCCGCGTCACACACCAGGAACCCCAGCCATCCCACGAGCGGACGACCACGGAGGCACCCGCGTCACACACCAGGAACCCCAGCCATCCCACGAGCGGACGACCACGGAGGCACCCGCGTCACACACCAGGAACCCCCGCGCTCTCCATCAGCCCCCGCACCTCGGTGCCGGGCGGCGTCAGCAGGAACACATTGCGGTCCACCCGGTGCATCCCGCTGGACAGACCGAAGACCACACCGGTGCTGAAGTCGAGCACGCGCTTGGCGGTGTCGCTCTCCGCGCCGGTGAGGTCGAGCAGCACCGGGATACCGGCCATCAGGGTCTCGGCCACCTCACGCGCGTCCGCGAAGACATTGACCCGGAGCACCACGAAACGGCGCCGGGTCTCGGTCACCGCCTCCGGCAGGGCCCGGTGGCCCACCGACGACGGCCACGCGTCGCGACCACGCAGCGGCACGACCTGGGCGAGCCCTTCCCACTGTTCATCGGTGACATCGTGGCTGTTCACCGGCTCCCCCGATCTGACTCGCACTCATCGCCTGCACGGCCAATTCTTACGCCAAGTCACCCGTTCGGCCCAACAGCGACACGGTCCGCGACCGGACGGGTGCCCGGCTCAGCGGTCCCCGCTCACAGCCCAAGTCCCGGTCGCGGCCCCGGAGTCGGGGTCACGGGCGGCGGGCAGAGGCGCTTGATCTCCTTTTTCAGTTCCTCGTAGGCGGTGTGGGTGGACACACCAGGTGCCTTGACGAGACGGCGCAGCGGAGCGGAGACCAGGGCGGTGCGCAGGTACGCGGTGAGGGCGGGGGTGGTGTCCGCCTCCCGGCACAGCAGGGTGATCAGCTCGGGTCCCGCGTCCGTGGCCGTGCGCCAGTGCGTGGCGAGGTCCTCGCCGGCGGGGGTCCGCCCCGGCCGCGCCGCCGCGATCAGCGCCATACAGGCGTCCCGGGGATGCCAGTGGGTGGTGCCCTCACGGGCGAAGGCGTCCAGCGCCTCCCCGGCCGCGGCGGCTGGGCGCACTCCCGGACGACGTCCTCGGCGTCGAGGTAGCGGCGGACCTGCCGGACGAGCCGGATGACGACGTTCTCCGCCGGCCGGCTCAGCCTCTCGGACTTCTCCAGTCTCCGCAGCGCCGCCTGCGTCAGCCCCTTGCCGCCGCCCGTGGGCACGTCGAGTCCCTCGGCGAAGGCCTCCAGCAGCTCGCTCTCCAGCCGGAGGGTCACGTCGTCGGCGGTGTAGCCGGGGATGCCGGCGAACTCGTCCTCGCTCCGCGCGCCCTTGCCCTTGGCGCTGCCGTAGCAGTTGCCGTAGAAGACGGCGTCGACCAGCTCGGGGGCGGGCACCGGGAGCGCGGCGTCCGTCATCGACCTGCGCAGTTCCTCGTACCACTCGGTGCGTGACGTCTCGCGGTGCTTGTACTGGTATCCGATGCCGTGACACATCACCACGTGCGCCACACGCCCCCCGTTCCAACGGCCGGAACTATAGGGGGAGTTGTTGCGCGACTCACCCGCTTCGGCGGCACACGCCCCGGACGGGTGAAACCCGTCCCGCCCCGAGTCGATGTAACGGCTGCTACATTTCACACCGTGACAACCAACGACCACCACCGATGGCTCGTCCTCGTCGTCAAGATCCCCGCGGAGCCCTCCCGGCACCGGGTCGCCGCCTGGCGCGAGCTGCGCAGGATCGGCGCCCTCTCGCTCGGGCAGGGCATCTGGGCGGTGCCGGACGTGCCGGTCTTCGGTGAGGGCGTACGGCGGACCGTCGAGCTGGCCGAGCGGGCCGGGGGCCATGCGATCGTCCTGGAGGCGACCGGTCGCGGGGAGCAGGACGCGGCCCGGCTGCGGGCCTCCTTCGACGGGCTGCGCGAGGCGGACTGGACCGAGTTCCTCGCCGACTGCGGGAAGTTCGAGGAGGAGATCGCCAAGGAGATCCGTATCGCCAAGTTCACCCTCGCCGAACTGGAGGAGGAGGAACAGAGCCTGGAGCGGCTGCGGCGCTGGCACCGCGACCTGACCGCCCGCGACGTCTTCACGTCCCCGCTCGCCGCGCGCGCGGCCGAGCGCCTCACACAGTGCGCGGCCGTCTGCGAGCACTACGCCGAACTGGTCTTCAGGGCCCTCCACGAACACCCCGGGGACACCCGATGAGCACCGCCACCAGCACACCGGTACGCCGGATGCTGCCGCTGCACGCGGCCGGTTTCACCACCGCCTTCGGCGCCCACGGCATCGCCGCCAACCTGGGCGGCTTCTCCGACGACGCGGTCACGTCCCTGCTGGTGCTCGGCGGGCTGCTCGCCCTGTACGACGGCGCCGAGGTCGTCCTCAAGCCCGTCTTCGGCACCCTGGCCGACCGGATCGGCGCCAAGCCCCTCCTGGTGGGCGGCCTGGTCGCGTTCTCCGCCGCGTCCGCCCTGTACGTGGTGGCCGGCAGCCCCGGCTGGCTGTGGGCCGCGCGCCTCGGCCAGGGCGCCGCGGCCTCCGCCTTCTCCCCCGCCGCCTCCGCGCTCGTGGCCCGGCTCAACCCGGCGGCCAAGCACGGCCGTGCCTTCGGCAGTTACGGCTTCTCCAAGTCCCTCGGCTACACCCTCGGCCCGCTCCTCGGCGGTGTGCTGGTCTGGGCGGGCGGTCTCGGCCTGCTGTTCCTCGTCCTGGCGGTCCTCGCCGCGGCCGTCGCCGTGTGGTCCGTGCTCGCCGTCCCGGCCGTGCCACCGCTGCCCAAGCGGCGCCAGACGCTGCTGGACCTGGCCCGCCGTCTCGCCGACCGCTCGTTCCTCGCCCCGACCTCCGCGCTGGCCGCGGCCACGGCGGCGCTCTCCGTCGGAGTCGGCTTCCTGCCGGTCTCGGGCGCGGCCGCCGGTCTGGGCACCGTCGCGACCGGTGCCGCGGTCTCCGTGCTCGCCGCCACCGCCGCGGTCGTCCAGCCGTACGCCGGCCGGGCGCTGGACGCGGGCCGGCTGACCACGGGGACGGGTCTGGCCGTCGGTCTCGGTGTCACCGCCGCCGGACTGTTCGCGGCGATGCTGTCCGGCCTCGCGGGCGTGCTCGTGGCGGCCGCCCTGATCGGCGCCGGTACGGGTCTGATCACACCGCTGGGCTTCGCCGCCCTCGCCTCGGCCACCCCCACCGAGCGTCTCGGCCAGACCATGGGCGCGGCCGAACTGGGCCGTGAACTGGGCGACGCGGGAGGCCCGTTGCTGGTCGCCGGGGTCGCCTCGGCGCTCACCCTGACCTACGGCTACGCGGCCCTGGCCCTGGTGACCGCGGCCGGTGCCCTGATCGCCTGCGCCGGCGTCCGCGGGGAGCGGCGGGCGGCTCGGCGCTGAACGCGCGGCGCGGCCGTCCGGTCCCGTGCGGCGGCGTACGGCGGTGTCCCGGCGCGGGGTTGTGAGCCCGGCACGCCGGACTGCGGCGAGTCCGGCCGTGGCCCCTCGGGGTCACGGTCCGGTCTCGCCGCCGCTGTCGTTTCCGGTCCAGGCCCCGGGCCGTGGCCTCGTGCCTGGTGTCGCGGGCTCAAGCGGTGGTGATGCGGATCGCGTCGACCACCGCCTCGGCGTTTCTCAGGGCCTCCTCGGAGGTGGCTCCCCTGGTCATCACCGAGCCCACCCGGTCCCAGGAGCTGCGCAGTTCGTTCACCGTGTCGCCGGGCTCGAGGTGCATCGAGAGGGAGAGCACGCCGGGCAGCCGGGCCGCCTCGTCCGCGCCGTCGACGGAGACGACCTCGCCGGGCGCTGCGTCCATGAAGCGGACGGCCGCGCCGCCCGCCGCGCGCTGCGGCAGACCCTCGGGGCGGCGGCCCTGCATGACCTCGTAGAACGCTCCCGCGAGGTTGATCCGGTACGCCTCCTCGATCAGCATCGGGATGCCGTCGCCGGGGAAGCGGCCGGCGCACTCCACCAGGTAGGGGCGGCCGTCGCTGACGATCCACTCGCAGTGCACGATGCCGCTGCCGAAGCCGACCGAGCGGATCACCGTCTCGGTCTGGGCGACCATCAGCTCGCTCAGCTCGTCCGGGATGCCGGCGGCGGGCACCGTGTGGCCGCGCTCGATCGGGCGGGGGCCGGGGTAGAGCATCTTGCCGGTGACGTTGGAGAACAGCACCTCGCCCTCGTGCACCAGCAGTTCGACGGAGAACTCGTCACCGCGGACGAACTGCTCGATCAGCATGCGCAGTTCGCGCTCACGGTCCGGCACGAAGCTGCCCTCGTCCTGACTGATGCACTCGGCCCAGGCGTCGTCCAGGCCGTCCAGGCCGTGCAGCACCTTGGTGCCGACGGAGGCCTGCCGGTTGGCGGGCTTGAGGACCAGCGAGCCGGGGTGCGCGGCGGCGAACTCCCGTACCTCCTGCGGGGAGGCGACCTCCGCGGAGGCCGGGTTGAGGACGCCTGCGGCACGGCTGACGCGGCGCAGCAGGGACTTGTCGCGCATGATCTGGGAGGCTCCGGCGCCGGCGCCCGGCACTCCGTAGCGTTCGGCGAGGCGGGCCGCGAACGGGGTCGCGTACTCGACGAGGGGTGCCACCACGGCCGGGGCGAGGCCGGGGTAGGTGTTGTGGAACTCGTCCGCCGCGCCGGGGAGCTGGTACTCCCACTCGATGAGCTCGCGCAGCATCCCGGCGCCTTCGAGGGCCTTCTTGACGTCACGCTTGCGGATCACGTCCGGCTCGTCGACGACGATCACCGAGCCGGGGGCGAACTCCTTGATGTAGGGAAGGACGTTGACGTAACCGACGATGATCCATGGTTGCTCGGTCATGATGCTTCTCCTGTGCCGTGGCGACGAGGGTCAGGGGTGGCGGATCTCGAGCGTGCAGCACTTGACGCTGCCGCCCGCCTTGAGCAGTTCGGACAGGTCGACGTGGTAGGTGACGAAGCCGTGGTCGCGCAGGCGGGCCGCGAGACGGGTGGCCGGCTCGGGGAGGATGACGTGGTAGCCGTCGGAGACCAGGTTCAGTCCGAAGAGCAGGGCGTCCTCCTCGTCGGCGAGGACGGCGTCGGGGAACAGGTCCCGAAGGACGCGCAGGCTCTCCGCGTCGAAGGCGCCGGGGTAGTAGACGATCTGGTCGTCGTCGAGCGCGGCCAGCGCGGTGTCGAGGTGGTAGAAGCGCGGGTCGGTCAGTTTCAGGCTGACCACCGGGCGGCCGAACAGCGCCTCGGCCTCGGCCTGGGAGCGGGGGTCGGAGCGGAAGCCGTTGCCGGCCAGTACGGCGCGGCCGGTGGTGACGTAGTCGCCCTCGCCCTCGCTGGTGAAGTCGGCCTGGACGATCTCGCGGTAGCCGTGGTCGCGGAACCACTGGGCCCACAGGTCGGCCTCGGCCTGGCGCTCGGGGTGCCGGAAGCGGGAGATGAGGACCTTGTCGTCGACCACGAGGGCGCCGTTCGCCGCGAACACCATGTCCGGCAGGCCGGGGGCGGGTTCGATGGTCTGCACGTAGTGGCCGAGTTCGGCGTAGAGGCTGCGCAGGTTCTCCCACTGGGCGAGGGCCAGGGCCTTGTCGGTGGGTTTGCGCGGGTCCATCCACGGATTGATGCTGTAGGTGACCTCGAAGTGCTCGGGGCGGCACATCGCGTAGTTGCGCAGGCGCGCCTTGCGTCGGACGGGGCTCGCCTCGGGCGCGAGAAGACCGGTCATGCGGGAGTCCTTCCGGGTGCGGGGAACGGGGGCTGGTGCGGTACGGGGCCGGAAACGGGGGCGGTTGCGGTACGGGCCGGGGTAAGGGGCCCGGTTTCAGGGGCTGTTGCGGTACGCGGCCGGGGTGCGGGGCCGTCGGGTGCGGGGGCCGGGGGTGTCGCCCGGCGGTCAGCCGGTGATCCCGAGGCTGAGCGGGAAGCTGGGGCGGCTGTCGAGCAGGTAGGCGCCGGCGGACTGGAGGATCTTGTCCTGGGCCACCACGTGCTGGCACATCGTCATGGAGTCGCGCAGCCAGCGGTCGAGCGGGCTGGGCTTGTAGATCGCGGCCGTCTGCATCAGGTCGTAGAGCTTCATCACGATGGAGCGGGCGGTGCGGAAGGCGTGCAGCCGGGAGAGGGAGAGCGCGGCCCGCTCGTCGGCGGTGAGGTCGTCGAGGGTGCCGCCGTCCTCCAGCACCTCCCACTGGCGCCGCATCGCGCCGTAGACCGCGCTGCGGGTGGCGTTGAAGTCGGCCTCGCACTCGGCGAGGGTGACCTGCACGCGCCAGTTGTCGTTCCAACCGCCCCCGCCCGGCTTGGACTTGGCGAGAACCTGCTCGCGCACCCAGTCCAGGGCGGCGCGGGCGACACCGAGCGGGACGCCGGGCATGTTGCGCATGTGGACCTCGGGCTGCGCCAGGGGGCCCTCTCCGTTGCGCACCTCGCCGAAGGTGAGGGTGCGGCCTTCGGGGACGAACACCTCGTGGATGGCGTAGTCGCAACTGCCGCTGCCCGACAGGCCGGTGGTGTTCCAGGTGTCGATGATCTCGACGTCGGCGCGCGGCACCATCAGCAGGATGGAGTCGTGGGAGCCGTCGACCAGATAGGGCTCGCCGTCCTCGTAGATGAAGGCGCCGGAGATGACCCAGTCGGCGTGGGTGATGCCGCTGCCGAACTGCCAGCGGCCGGTCAGGCGGTAGCCGCCCTCGACCTTCTCGGCGCGGCCGGTGGGGAAGAGCAGGCCGGCGGTGGTCATGTCGAGGCGGGGGAACATCTCCTTGGCCACGGTCTCGTCGAGGAACGAGGCGTAGAGGCCGGAGTCCATGCCGATCATGGCGGCCCAGCCGGCCGAGGCGTCGCCGTAGGCCAGGGCCTCGACCACCTCGGTCTGCTCGACGGAGGTCAGCTCCGGGCCGCCCCAGGCCCGGCTGAAGCCCATCCGGAACGCCCCGGTGGCGCGGATCAGTTCGACGACGTCCGAGGGGAGGCGGCGGTTCTGCTCGATCTCGGCGGCGCGCTCACGCAGTCGCGGGGCCAGCGCCTTGGCGGCGGCGAGGATGTCGGCGGCGGTGTTGGGGACCGCGTCGTGGTTCGTCATGTCAGGACTCCTTGGAGGTGGCGGTCGCCAACTGCTGGAACTTGCCGTGCAGGAAGAGCAGCGGGGGCTGGAGGTCACGGATGCCGGTGGAGACGACCTCGCCGATCACCATCGTGTGATCGCCCAGGTCGAAGCTGTCGCTGAGCACGCACTCGATGCCGCTCTGCGCGTCGAGGATGAGGGCGCCGGTGGCGGGCCCGGGGTTGGCCGCGAGGCCGGCGATCGCTTCGGCGCGGTCGCCGCGGCCCTTGGCGAGCTGGCGGGCGAGGTACTCGGCGTCGCTGTCCAGGATGGAGATCGCCCATTTCTTGGTCTCCAGCAGGTCCCCCAGGAACTGGGAGTCGCGGTGCAGGGAGAGCGAGACCAGCGGCGGGTCGAGGGAGACGGAGGACAGCGAGTTGAGTGTCACCGCGTCATGGCGGCGGTTGCCCTCGTTGTCCGCGTAGGTGGTGGCGACGCACACTCCGGTGGCGAAGTTGCGCATGGCGCCGCGCAGATCGGGTGACATGACGGTTCCTCCTCTGAGCTAGACGGCCTGGCGGAAGGTGAAGACCCGGTCGGGGTCGTAGTGGCGCTTGACCTGCTGGAGCCGGTCCAGGTTGGGGCCGAAGTAGGCGGCCTGGGCGTCGGTCAGGTCGGGGTCGGCGAAGTTGGCGTAGGAGGCGTCCCGGGCGTGCTCGCCCATCGCGGTGTGCAGCTCGGTCAGCCAGTCGAGGTTGGCGCGGCGCACCTCCTCGGGGTCGTCGGTGGACCAGGAGGTGTCCATCGAGATCAGGAAGAGCACGTCCCGGTGGGGGAAGGCGGTCTCGGTGACGGGCACCCGGTTGATGGCGCCGCCCCAGGTGAACAGGGCGATGCCGGCGCCGTCCGGGTTGCCGCTGCCGGGCCACTTGCGCAGCGCGGTGAGCAGGGTGTCCACGCCGGCCTCGGTGAGCGGCTCGGCGACGGTGCGGGTGCGGACGGCGAAGGGGTCGCCGGAGGTCTCGTGGCGCAGGTAGTCCTTGGCCTCCCAGTAGGTGCGGTCCTCGATGTCCGCCTTGACGGGCGAGCCGGTGGCCAGCGCGGGGGCCAGCAGTTCGCGCAGTTCGGCGGCCGGGCCGAGGTGCTGGCCGATCACCGAGACCATCCCGTCGTCCTGTGCGGAGCGGCTCACACCGATCCGGGCGGCGAAGCGGTCGGGCGCGTCCCGCATGATCCGCTGCATCACCGGCAGCACCGCCTCGGCGTCCTCCAGCGGCCACACCACCAGACAGGTGGAGCTGTCGACCGTGGGCCGGGCCTGGAAGGTGAAGGAGGTGTTGACGCCGAAGTTGCCGCCTCCGCCGCCCTTGCAGGCCCAGAAGAGGTCGGGGTGCTCGGTCTCGTTGCAGGTGACGACCGTGCCGTCGGCGAGCACGACCTCGGTCTCCACCAGGGAGTCGCAGGTCAGGCCGAACGCCCGGGAGACCGCGGCGACGCCGCCGCCCAGGGTGAGGCCGCCGATGCCGACCTCCTCGGAGTTGCCGAGCGGCACCGCGAGGTCGTGGCGCTGGAGCTCGGCGTACAGGTCGCCGGAGCGGGCGCCGCCGCCGACCGTGACCAGTTCGCGCTCGCGGTCCACGGTGACGGTCCGCAGACCGTGCAGGTCGAGTACCAGTCCGGTGGTGGCGGCCTGGCCGGAGTAGCTGTGGCCGCCGCCGCGGGCGACGACGGGCACGCCCTGCTCCCGGGCCCAGGCGATGCCCCGGGCGACGTCGGCGACGCTCGCCACCGAGAGGACCCCGGCGGCCCGGACGTCCGCGTAGCGCTTGTTGAAGGCGCTGCTGTTCTCCTCGAAGCCGGGCTCCCCCGGCAGCCGCACCGTTCCGTCCACCTGCTCGCGCAGGCGCTCCCAGTCGGTCATCCCGCTTCCTCCGGTTCTCTCACTTCCGCCAGGTACGAGACCCCGGTCTCGGCGTGCGGCCCGTACCGCTCCCACTCCTCGCGCAGCAGCAGTCCGCCGTCGGCGTCCCGCTCGGGGGTGTTGACGGTGCGTCCGGAGATCACGTCGCCGCCGGCCAGCACCATCGTGTAGGCGAGGTGCAGGGTGCCGTCGGGCCCGCAGACCCCGTTCACGCTCCCCCGGCGGACGGGTCCGCCGGCGAAGTCCGCCCAGACCAGGTCGTCCTTCTGGTGGTACCGGGCCGTCACACCGTCCGTGGACGCCAGCTTGCGGAACCGGCGGCCGTCGTAGTCGATGGTCATTCGTCCACGTCCAGCAGGCCCGCGGGCATCTCCAGACGCGCCGCCACGTCCTTGCGCTCCAGCGGCTCCGCGTCCAGTCCGACGGCCGCGACGGCGGCGGCGAGCCGCTCCTCGCAGGCGTCCCGGTCCTCGCCGGAGCAGACCACGAAGGAGTGCCGGGCCAGGTATCCGCCGGGCGGCAGGCGCAGTTCGGTGCCCGGCTCGACCATCGGGGAGGCGGTCACCAGCCCCGGCAGTCCCTCCGGCACCCGCACCTCGTGGACGGTGACGTCCTCGGTGGGGTAGCCGAAGCGGATGCCGGCCACGCCGTGCTGGGTGAACCCGGTGTCCGGACGGTGTCCGGAGGCGACCTCCACCAGCAGTTCGCCGGGGTCGATGCCGGTGGCGATCCGGCCGAGGAAGGGGATCAGGTCGCCGCCCAGCCGGCCGTTGATCTCGATGATCACCGGGCCGTAGGAGGTGAGCTTGACCTCGGTGTGGGTCAGCCCGTTCTCGACGCCGATCACCTCGTGCGCCTTGGTCAGGACGTCGATCAGCTCCTGGTCGGCGAGCAGCGGGTCGGCCGCGTCGACGACATGGCCGATCTCCTCGAAGTACGGGTAGTGGCCGGTCTCCTTGCGGGCCACGAACATCACCCGGTACTCGCCCTGGTGCACCACGCCGTCGACGCTGATCTCGGGGCCGTCGGCGTAGCCCTCCACGATCGCCCCGCCGCGGAACGGCTCGTCGCCGACCAGGCTGGCGTTGGAGGCGATCAGATAGGCCTGCTCCAGCTGCGACTCGTCCTCGGCGAGGACGACGCCCATCGAGGCGCCCAGCGCCCGCGGTTTGACGACCACGGGGTAGCCGATCCGGGCGGCCGTCCCACGGGCCTGCTCCAGGGTGTCGGTGAGCTCGAAGCCGGGCTGGGGCAGTCCGGCGGCGGTCAGCATCGACCGGGTGCGGTGCTTGTCCCGGCAGCCCTGCACCCCGTCGGGGCCGAGGCCCGGGACGCCGAACTCGGCGGCCAGTTCGGCGGAGGGCATCACGAGCGGCTCGTCGTAGCAGAACAGTCCGACGACCTCGCGCCGGCCCGCGATCTCCCGGGCGGCGGCGCGCAGCGCCTCGTGGTCGAACACGTTGACCACGGTGATCTCGTCGAAGTAGTCCTGCTGCCAGGTGGGCTTGAGGTTGTTGATCAGGACCAGCTTGAGGTCGAGCTCGGCGGCCCGCCTGGCGGCGGACTCGATCAGGTACTCGCGGTAGACCCTGAGCCCGCTGCCGATCACCAGCAGGACGCGGTCGTCGGCGGTCATATCGTCTCCTCTCGGAAGTCTGTGGTGAGTGCTTCGAGAATCCGTTCGGCGACCAGCGGCGCGGTGCGGAAGCCGTCGCCGCCGCTGGCGGTCCGGGCCCAGGTGCTCGGGCCGATGCGGACCAGGTGGGAGTTGCCGGTCTGGGCGTCCACCAGGTAGTGGCAGCGCTTGACCGCCATCACGGTGTAGCGGTGCGGTTCGCTGACGATCTGCTCGGAGAGCACCTGCTCGGCCCACTGGCGCTCCTCGTCCGGAGTGCCGGCGGTGACCATGTGGGCCTCGCGGCAGGCGACCGCGGAGCTGACCTTGAGCAGGGTCCCGTCGCCCGGCGGCAGCAGCCAGGCCTGTCCCGAGACGCCGATCCGGCCGACGCCCGGGGTGCGTTCCCAGGCGGTGACCAGCTGCTCCGGCGGCTTGAGGTAGACCAGGGTCTGCCGGTGCAGCACCATCGGGATGTCCACCAGGTCCTTGGACCAGGGCCCGGTGGCGACCAGGGTCAGGTCGGCGTCCAGGGTCTCGGCGTCGGGCAGGTACACCCGTCCGGTCTCCGGGTCGACCGCCTTGACCTCCTGCCAGGGGCGGAGCGAGACGTTGGGCTGCTCGGTGAGCCAGCGCACCAGGACCTGGAGCGCGTGGTCGGCGAGCAGGATGCCGCCGTGCCGCTCCAGCACCCCGACCGTGCCGTCGGGGAAGCGGACGTGGGGGACGCTGCCCGGCTCGATCAGCCGGACCGGGAGGTCCGCCCTGGCCGCCGCGGACAGCACCGCGTCGACGTCGTCCTCGGGCCAGGCGGTGATCATGCCCACCCGGCGGTAGAACTTGGAGCCGGTCAGGGCCTCCAGGCCCATCCAGCGCCGGTGCGCCACCGCGATCCGCCGGGAGGCGGCGAGGTCGTGCGTGTCGAGGGCGCGGACGGCCCGGTGCTGGTCGAAGGAGGTGGACCCGGGGTTCGGAATGGCGTCCCGGTCCAGGACGGTGACGTGGTGTCCGGCCAGGGCACACCGCACCGCCGAGAGCAGTCCGGTCACGCCGGCGCCGACCACCAGTACCCGTCGCTTGTCGGTGGGCATGTCACACCGCCCCGCCGTCCAGCCGCGGCAGTTCCCGCACCGTGATCTCGGTCGTCCCGTCGCTCGGGGTCAGCCGGGTGTCGATGCCGGCCTGAGCGGCGAGGTCGATCAGGATCGGGGCGGCGTTGCGCAGCACGGTCTCCACCTGGTGGACGAAGTCGCCCGCCTCGGCGTCGGTGGCCTCCCAGCGGTCCAGTCTGCCCAGCTGCTCGGCCAGCGTCTCGGCCGTGCGGACCAGGCTGAAGGAGTCGAGCTCGTACGAGGTGGCGAACCGCTCGGTGATCCGGTCGGCGGCCTCGCGGGAGGCCGCGGAGACCGGGAGGGTCTGTCCGGCCCAGCGCCCGGCCCTGGCGGCGATCCGGTTCCACGGCTCGATCAGCCGGGTTCCGGTGACCGCGGGCAGCGCCGACCAGCCGAAGTTGGTCTTCTGGTTCTCCGGGCTGGTGGCGGCCAGGTGGTAGCGGCCGATGTCGCGCGGCAGCCGGTCCGCGAGTTCCTGCCCCCAGACCAGGTGGCCCCGGCTGGTGGAGAACTTCTGGTGGTCCAGCTCGTAGAACTCGTTGGTGACGAACCGGGCCGGCAGGGCGTAGCGGTCGTGCAGGGCGAGCAGCATGGCCGCCCCGGCGATGGCGAAGGGGAAGGTGTTGTCGAAGCCGAGGAAGTAGACGGCCTCGGTCCCCGACTCCGGCCACCAGGGCTCGTCGTCGGCGGAGAGCACCTCGCCGCGCGCCTCGGCGGAGACGGCGGTGGTGTGGATGGACCAGGCCATCGTCTCGGCGTTGGGGTTGACGGACTGGCCGGCGACCTCCGGGAACGGGGCGGGGATGCCCCAGGAGACCGGGTAGGTGACGGGGAAGTCCGGCAGCGGACGGGAGAGCATCTCGGCGACGGCCTGGGCCATGTGCGGCCGCAGCGCGGCGCCGGTGGTGGCGAAGTACTCCTTCAGCCGGTCCCGGTACTCCTCCAGCGGGACCACCAGGACAGGGACCTCGCGCAGTTCCACGGCGTCGTCGGGGTTCTCGGTGGAGCGCGGGTCGATCAGCTCCCCGGCGGGCAGCGGGTGGCCGCAGCTCTCGCAGAGCCCGGCGCAGCCCTCGGCCAGGCAGTTGCGGCAGCCGCCCTTGACGAAGCCGTCGACCAGGTACTGCCCGGTGCTCGGCGAGTAGGGGAAGAGGGTGGGCCGCAGGACCAGCTTGCCCTCCTCGTGCAGCCGGCTGACGAACCTCAGCACGGCCTTGGTGAAGCGCTCCTCGTCGCGGGTGAAGCCGTCGACCTCGATGCCCATCGCGGCGAGCGTGGACTCGATCTTCGCGGTGGAGTCGGCGACCAGGGCCTCGGGGGTGGTGCCCAGCCGGCGGGCGGTGGTGACCACGAAGGTGGAGGTGTCCTGGGCGCCGGTGCCGAAGACGGTGTCCCGGCCGGCGGCGCGCTGGTAGCGGGTGAAGACGTCGGCGGCCAGGAACGGTCCGGCCAGATGGCCGAGGTGCAGGTCGCCGTTGGCGGTCGGGGCGGGCGATATCACCGCCACGCGCTTGCTCATGCTGGGGTCTCCTTCTGATGGCGGGTCAGGAAGTTCTCCGACATCTCGGAGTCCCACCAGATCCCGTAGTACTCGAAGTCCTCCGAGGAGGGGTTGACCACCTTGTGCGTGCAGCCCGGGGGCAGATGGACGATGTCGCCGGCCACGAACTCCCGCTCGACGCCGTCCACGACCAGGGCGGCGCTGCCGCTCATCGCGATGAACATCTCGTACTCGTGATGGTTGTGCGGGGTGGACTCTCCCCCGGCCCGCACGACGCACCAGGCGCCCTCGAAGGGGGAGTTGAGCACGTCCCAGGGCTTCAGGCGCTCGCCCTCGATGCCGTAGGCGGGGGTCAGGTTGGCGCGGTCCAGCCGGCGGATCTGCATCAGCGGACCCCCGCCGTCGCGCCGACGCTGCGGCGGTCGAGCATGTCGGTGCTGATCTCGTGCGAGCGCTGCGCGAGGACGCTGAGCAGCGAGTCGGAGATGCCGTGCGTGGCCTCGTTGAAGCCCTGGAGGTACAGCCCGGCGTGGACGTCGTCACCCGTCTTCACGCGGTAGCGGCGGTCCACCTCGATCTCGTCCAGGCCCACCTGGCCGGCCAGGCTGCGGACCATCGCGGGCATCCGCTGGTCGTAGCCGGTGCCGAGCAGGACCAGGTCGCAGCGGTACGTGTCCACCCGGCCGGACTTGCGGTCGCGCAGGATGAGGACGACCTCGCCGTCCTCCTCGCGGGCCGAGACCACCTCGGTCATGGAGCGGACCGCGGAGCGCTGGGAGCCGGTCAGCTTCTGCTCGTAGAGCATCATGTAGGTCTCGTCGAGGAACGGGGCCGCCAGACCGGCGTAGTTGGTCAGGCGGACCTCGTCCAGGATCTGCTTGCGGGCCTGCGGGGAGGAGCCGTGGAACTCGTCGACGAAGGACGGGAAGAACAGCTCGTTGACGAACTTGCTGGTCTGGTAGTTCATCAGGCCGATGGAGCGGTGGATCAGGGTCGGCTGGCTGAGCGGCAGGTCCTTGTGGACCGAGACGAACATCTCGGCGGCGCTCTGTGCCGCGCCGATCACCACGACCCGCACCGGGCGGTCGATCGGGTACTGGGCGATCCGGGTGGAGTACTGGGTGCTGTGGATCACCCGGTCGCGGGGCAGGTCCTTGAACTCGGCGGGGATGTTGGCGTCGCGGCCGGTGCCGACGACCAGGTCGCGGGCGTCCACCGTGTCGCCGCCGGCGAGGTTGACGCGCCAGCCGACCACCGTGCCGTCGTCGGCCTTGCGCGGGCTGACGCTCTGGACCTTGGAGTTGTAGCGGATTCCCACATGCTCCAGGGAGTTGGCCACCCACTGGAGGTACTCGGAGATCTCCTTGCGGAAGGGGTTGAAGGTGCCGAGGTTGACGAACTCGTCGAGCCGGCCCTTCGCGTGCAGGAAGGAGAGGAAGGAGAACCGGCTCTGGGGGTTGCGCAGGGTCACCAGGTCCTTGACGAAGGAGACCTGGCTGCGGGCGAAGGGCAGCAGCAGGTTGCGCTGCCACACCACGTCCGCGTGCTGTTCCAGGATCAGGGTGTCGGCTGCCAGGCCGGTGGCGCCCGATTCCTCGATCGCCACCGCCAGGGCCAGGTTGGACGGGCCGGCGCCGATCGCCAGGACCTCGACCTCGTGGTTGGTCATCTTCTGCCACCTCGCTACTCGTCCTACCGCCCGTTCGAGCGAGCAGGTGAACGGCCGTTCCTCTGTTCGGATCCGTTCGGTAGGACGAGTACATCGAAGGCGGATATTGATCGACAGGCTTGTCCGAACCGGACAATCAACAGGCGGCTTACGGGAGTTGTTCGAGCGGTCAGGTCAGCTGCCGCGCTCCGGCCAGCGGCCGGACGCGGGTGAACGGCACGGAGTGCCTCGGCGGCAGGTCGTACGCCGTTCCGCCGGCCGTCACGAGGGCCCGTGCCAGGGCGTCGAGCCGGTACGCGCCCAGCCGCTCCGTGTGCCGGAGCATCCCCGCCTCGACCAACTCGTCGGTCAGATGCTCGGACCCGGCCAGGATTGATTCGTCGGTACGCAGCTCCGGCTGGGGCAGCAGGGTCAGCCGGTCGAGCAGCTCCCGCGCCTCGTCGCCGAGCCGGGCGTGCGCCGAGGCGAGCACCTCGCGCAGGGACAGGTCCCCTACGGTCAGCCAGTCCAGCAGCGCCTCGGGGCGCTCCAGCCGCGCGACCGCCCAGCGCAGCGACATCTCGGGGTGGGCGAGCAGCTTGCGGGCGGCGATGTCCAGTGCCAGCGGCAGGTCGCCGCAGAGCTCGGCCAGCCGGTCGGCGCTCGCCGGGTCGGCCTGGGCCCGCTCCGGCAGCCCGCGTGAGATCAGGGCCACGGAGTCGGTCCGCGGCAGCAGGTCCAGCCGCACCCGCAGGACGTCGCGCAGGCCTAGCAGCGAGGACCGGCCGACGACGATGGTGGTGCTGGTGGCGGAGTCCGCCAGCAGGGGGCGTACCTGGCGCTCGCTGTGCACGTTCTCCAGCAGCACGAGCACCCTGCGCTGGGCGAGCAGCGAACGGTAGAGCCCGGCGCGCTGGTCCGCCGCCGCCGGGATGCGTCCGGCGGGCACCCCGAGCGCCGTGAGGAACTCGGCGAGCAGGCCCGGCACGTCGTACCCGCCCTCCGGCGCCGGGCCCAGGTCGGCGTAGAGCTGGCCGTCGACCATGGCCGGGGCCAGTTCGTGCGCGTGGTGCAGGGCCAGTTCGCTCTTGCCGACGCCGGCCGGTCCGCTGATCACCACCGGACCGGGCGGGGCCGAGGCGAGCAGGCCCAGTTCCGTGCGGCGGCCGACCAGTCCCCGCGGGCGGGGCGGCAGCTGGCACGGCCTGGGCAGCACCGGCGCGGCCGGCCGGAGCCCGGAGGGTATCGCCTCGGCGGCCGGCTCCCGCGGTATCGGCGGTCCGGGGGCCGCCGCGGGCCGGGGCGGCAGGGCGGGTATCCCTCCGGCCGCCGCCTCCAGCCATCGTCGTCGCCATTCCTCCCGGTCGCCTCCGCAGGCGGCCGCGTACGCCAGCGCGACCTGGAGGGTGGGCAGCCGGTGCCCGTTCGCCGCACTGGACAGCACCGAGGCCGAGTACATGGCGGCCTTGGCCATGTCCCGGTACGTCGGTCCACCGGCTTCGGCACGCAGGCGTCGCAACCGGCTCGCGAACTCCGCGACCGCTCCGCCCGAGGCGTCCACCGGTTTCTCCGGCCTCCCCATTTTCATCGCCTCATCTCGTTTGGAAATATGGATGATTCGCATATCTCGGACATCTCGGAAAAACGCAAAGGGCGGGTCGGTCCGATGTCACGGGCCGACCCGCCCCGTGGGTGGCGCACGCCCGTCAGGCCGTGCGGCGCGGCGACGCGCCTCAGCGAGTGAAGCTGCTGTTGACCGCGCCGAAGTCGAGGGCGCCGTCCAGCGCGTCGTAGGTGCCGTGGTCGACCAGTTCGGCGGCGGCGCGGCGGGCCAGCGAGTAGGCGGCCTGGGCGACGGCGGTGCCGAGGCTGACCCGGCGCACGCCGGCCGCCTCGAACTCGGCCACGGTGGGCGCGCCCGGTCCGGCCATCACGTTGACCGGCAGCGGCTGGCCCTCGACCAGCTCGGCGATCACGGCGAGGTCGAGCAGGCCCGGCACGAACAGGCTGTCCGCCCCGGCCTCCGCGTAGACGGCCGCGCGGGCCAGTACGTCGGCCGCCCGGCCCTCGGGCTCGCCGATGCCGAAGAGGAAGACGTCGGTACGGAGGTTGACGACCAGCTCCGGCAGTCCGGCACGCTCGGCGGCCTCGCGGGCGGCGCGGATGCGGGCCGCCTGCTCCTCGGCCGTGAACAGGGTGAAGTCGGGCTTGGAGTCCTCGAGGTTGACGCCGACCACACCGGCCTCGATCACGGCGGTGACGGTCGCGGCCACGTCCTCGGGGGCGAGGCCGTAGCCGCCCTCGATGTCGGCGGTCACCGGCACGTCCACGGTCTCGGCGATCCGGCGCACCAGGGCGACCATCTCGTCGCGGCTGAGCGCCTGCTGGTCCGGCTTCCCGGCCGACCAGGACACGCCGCCGCTGGTGGTGGCGATCGCCTTGGCGCCGCCCTGGGCGATGAGCGCCGCGCTGCCGGCGTCCCAGGCGTTCGGCAGCACCAGGATGCCCTTCTCGTGGAGCTCGCGGAGGACGAGGGCCTTGGTCTGCTGGGTGTTTGCCATGACGGCACCTTTCGTGAAGAGGTGTGCAAGAGACATCTTGCCGATATCGGTAAAAGGGTTGAAAGCGGTGACCGGAGACTCCGTCACCTTGCAACCGCCGTGTGCGGCAGGCCGATTGCGGCCCGAGAGACCGAGGTGGCGCCTCCGGTCCAGCAAAGGGGAGGCGCCACCTCCGATACGGCACGGAACGGGGCGGTGCGGGGGACGCGCGTCGGGCGCGTCGAGCCGGGGGGCACGTGGATCGCGGGGAGCGTGGTGGCCTCGTGGATCACGTGGAGCCCGCCGGGCTCGTGGAACGAGCCGAACCGGTGGAACGGGTCGAACCGGTGGAACGGGTCGAACCGGTGGAACGGGTCGAACCGGTGGAACGGGCCGAACCGGTGGAACGGGCCGAACTGGTGGGGCCGGTAGGGCTGGTGGTGCTGGTGGTGCTTTTCGAGGCGGTGGAGCGGACGTGACAGGTTGAGCGGGTCCGGCGGTCGGAACGGGCCGAGCCGGTGGAGCGGGCCGAGCGGTCGGTGCAGGCGGAGCGTGTCGGGCACGCGGCCGGTCAGACGCGCGCGGGCTCGGCGAGCAGGGTCTTCTCCACCGCCGGGGGCTTCGTCCGCAGGGACAGCAGGCCGGCGGCGATGCTGAGGACACCGGCGACGTACCACGCGGGCGCGTAGGTGCCGAAGCCGTCCCGGGTGAGGCCGGCGGTGGTGGCGGCGAACGCGGCGCCCAGCTGGTGCGCGGCGAAGATCCAGCCGAACACGATCGGAGCCGACATCCCGAAGTGCTCACGGCACAGGGCGACGGTCGGCGGCACGGTGGCGATGAAGTCCAGGCCGAAGAGGACGATGAAGACCAGCATCGGGCCGGTGACCTTCTCGTCGAACAGCTGCGGCAGCACCAGCAGGGAGACGCCGCGCAGCGCGTAGTACCCGAGCAGCAGGACGCGCGAGTCGTAGCGGTCGCTGAGCCAGCCGGAGGCGACCGTGCCGATGAGGTCGAAGATGCCGATGAGCGCGAGCAGGCCGGCGGCGGTCACCGACGGCATCCCGTGGTCGTGCGCGGCGGGGATGAAGTGGGTGTTGACCAGGCCGTTGCTGGTGGCGCCGCAGATCGCGAACGCGGCGGCGAGCAGCCAGAACGCCCTGGTGCGGGCGGCGGTCTTCAGACCGTCGACCGCGAGCTTGGCGGCGTTGCGCGCGGGCGGCTGCACCGGCACGACCTCGTCCGCGCCGTACGGCGGGATGTCGAGGTCGGCGGGGTGCTCGCGGAAGAACAGCAGAATCATCGGCACCGTGGCGAGGGCAACGACCGACACCACGATCGCGGCGGTCTTCCAGCCGCCCGGCGCCTCCGAGAGCTTCGCCACCAGCGGCAGGAACACCAGCGAGCCGGTCGCGCCGCCCGCGGTCAGCACACCGGTGACCAGGCCTTGGCGCTTGACGAACCAGCGCGTGCCGAGCGTGGCGACGAAGCCCAGGGAGATGGAACCGGAGCCCAGGCCGACCAGGACGCCCCAGAGCAGCACGAGCTGCCAGGACGCGGTCATGAAGACGGCTAGGCCGCTGCCGAGGGCGATCAGGGACATGGCGGCCGCGGTCACCTTGCGCATGCCGAAGCGTTCCATCAGCGCGGAGGCGAACGGCGCGGTGACGCCGTAGAGGGCGAGGTTGACGGACATGGCGAGGCCGATGACCCCGGTGGACCATCCGAACTCTTCTTGCAGCGGCTCCACCAGCGCACCGGGGGTCGCCCGGAACCCAGCCGCCGCGACCAGCGCGACGAATCCGATGGCCGCGATCATCCACGGCCACACTTGCTTCTGACGAATCATGTGCACAGCGTGATCGAAGCGACACCGCCCCGGGAAGCGCGGCCGGGACACCATGTCAGGTCCGCCCGAGCGTAGGGTTGTCGGCCGGTCAACGGCCGATCGGGACCTTCCGTTCCGATGTCGCCTGGTCGATGTCGGACGAGCGTACGGTCATCGAGACCGTCCACTCCCCCGCCAGCGCGAGCCGGGCCGAACCCGCCCACCGACCTGCGCCGTCACGCTTCAGCGGGACCCGCAGCGGGCCGAGGTCACGGGCGGGCAGCGCGAGGGCGAGGCGGACCTCCGGCACCTCGGCGGGCGTGCCGTCGACACGCCGCAGCTCCAGCCGTAGGGCGTAGCCGCCGGACTTCGCCGGTACCAGGCGGAGGGTGGCCTCACCGCGTGCGTCGGGGGTGCCGCCGCCGGTGTCGAAGGGGAGCCGCGAGGTGACGGTCCGGGCGAGTGCGGGAGACGCGGCGGCGACGGTGCTCCGGTCGTCGTCCGCGGTCCGTCCGGGCGGCGAGGAGGTGAGCAGCGTGGTGACCGTGAGGACGGCGACGGCCACGGCCGACTCCGTCAGGACGGACCGCCGCAGGCCGGCGCGTACGGTCGCGTCGTCCCCGTGCGGCGAGGAGGAGTCGCGTGGCACGGGGACCTCGCCGGGCACGGACGTGTCGCCCGGCGCGGAAGTCCCGCGTGGCGCGGGGGTCTCGCCCTCCTCGTCGGCCTGGACCGACACCGCGCCCCGGGACGGCCGCGCGCTCTCGTCGTTCGCGTGGTTCTCGCCGCTCCCGGCGCTCGCACCGGCCTGTACGGGTGCACCGGCCCGGCCCGCCGGGGGCACGGACTCGCCGTCCTCACCGGCCGGTTCACCCGCCCGCAGCCGGGCGAGGCGGGACCGGGAGACCCAGGCCGCGGCGACCATGAGGGCCACGAATCCGCCCTTCAGCAGCAGCAGTTGTCCGTATCGGGTGTCGAACAGAGCGTCCCAGGGACCCACTTCGCGCCAGGCCCGGTACAGCCCCGTGGCGACCAGGACGGTCACCGAACTCAGGGCCACCGCGGAGAAGCGCCGCACGGCGGCGGGCGCCAGCCCGTGCCGCAGCCCGGCCGCCAGGGTGGCCAGACCGCCCAGCCAGGCCGCCATGGCCAGCAGGTGCAGGGCGGTCAGCGGCAGGGCCAGCCAGACCTGGGGTCCCTCGGAGGCGTGGTCCGTCGAGACCCAGGTGAACGCCATGCCGACCGCCAGGACCAGTCCGGCCGCGCCGAGCCGCACCCGGGACCGCCGGGGGGCCTCGGTGCCGGGCTGCCCGAGCGCGCCGACCAGCAGCACCAGGAACACGGCGCTCGCCACGAGCAGCAGCAGCCTGGCCGCCAGCGCGAAGTAGATCCGCTCGTCCACGTCGACGTGGGCCGGCGCGGGATCGTCCGAGGGGAAGAGGCCGCCACCCTGCTCGTACGGGCCGCGCAGCATCATCAGGATCACGGTGGAGCCCAGCAGGCCGATCCAGCCGGCCGCCAGCAGCTTCTGCACCGGCCGGACGGAGACGCCCGCCGGCCAGCACGTCAGGACGAACGCCACCGCGCCCGCCAGCAGCGCGAACGAGCCGTACGCGACCACTCCCGCGGTGCCGTACAGGAACGCGATCACACTGTCCGTGCGGGCGCCCTGGAACTCCTCGGTGGAGACCGAACTCGCCGAGGGCGCACCGACGGAGAAGACGAAGGCGCCGCCGAGCGGATGCGAGTCCCCGGAGATCACCTGCCAGGCCACGGTGTACGTGCCGTCGCGCAGGCCGTCGCGGAGCGCGATGCGCGCGGTGTCGTCCCGGCCGGCGGCGTGCCCCGGTGTGCCCGTGTCGACCCGTTCGCCCGCCGGGTCGAACACGCGCAGAGAGGCGGAGGGCAGGGTCACCCCCTCGCCGAAGGTGAGCGTGACCGCGGACGGCGCCGAGCGCACCACCGAGTTCTGCGCGGGGTCGGTGGACTCGAGCTCCGCGTGCGCGGACGCGGTGCCCGCCGCGCCCAGCACGGTCAGCACGGCGGCCAGCACCGCCAACAGCGCGCCGACGGCCCGGCGCACCCGCACGGATCCCGTGGTCATCCTGCCTGCTCCCCGTCAGTAGGCGTATCCGCGGTGGGCATCCCGCGGGAGGCGGTTCCGCCCCGAGAATAGGACCACCGGCTACGCCGGCGGGTTGTCCAGCGTCAGCGCGGTGCAGCGCACCCCGCCGCCGCCCTTGGCGAGTTCGGTCGTGTCCAGCTCGACCACCTCCAGACCGCGCCCGCGCAGTTCCGCGGCCAGCCGCGGCACGCCCTGGGTCATGGTGACGGTGGTGCCGTCGCTGACCAGGTTCAGCGCGAACAGGGCGGCCTCCTCGACCGGCACCTCGATCAGCTCGGCGCCGAGTCCGCGCAGGGTGCGCACGCTGGCCGCGTCGAGGGCGTCGGGGCAGTACGCCAGCAGGTCCGGGGCGACGACACCGACGGCCAGGTCGAGGTCGTACCAGCGGGAGCTCACGGTGCGCAGCGGCACCACCTCGTAGTCCAGCTCGCGGGCGAGCACGTCGAGCATCCGCTCGTCGGTGCGCTGGCCGTACGCCGCCAGCAGCAGGTCGCCGCAGGCCAGCGCGTCGCCCTGGCCGCTGAAGAGGTAGGGCGCCTCGACGACCTCGTAGTGGTGCTCGGACAGCCACGCCGTGAAGTACGGGATCTCGGCCTGCCGCTCCGACGGCGGGTTGCCGAGGACGGCCTTCTCGCCGCGGATCACGGCGGCGTTGGCGGTGAACACCATGTCCGGGCACTCGGGCGCGGAGGGCAGGTACTCGACCTTGCGGCCGGCCGCGAGGTGCGCGGCCACGATGGCCTGGTGCTCGGCGAGCGTGGCCTGGACGTCCGGCTGGATCGCGGTGTCCATGTAGGGGTTGATCTCGTAGTCGACCCGGAAGTGGCTCGCGTCGGAGACAAGCAGTTCGCTGTTCACGGTGCCCTCTCATCGGTGGTCAGCCGGCCCCGCCCTGTGGGGCGGGTACCGGCGCGGAATGGTCCGAGGCGCGGAACGGGGCTGGACGTTGCGCAGCCGTGTCCATCCGAGTCCAGCCGGGCGGCGAATTGATCGCGAGCCTTGAACGGCAAAGGCAATCAAGTCCGTTTCGTCCGGCGGGGGCGGGCCGGACCCGCGCGCGTGGGAATTCCGTCGGACATGACGGAGTCCGTCCGGCACTTTCGCAGAAAGGCCGTCGACGGGTGAAGAGTTATGGAGGATTCACTCCGCAGGATCCGAAGGATTCCGAGCGATTCCATGTGGCATTGAAGAACTCTTCACGGCGTCTTACGACGTCTTCCCGGCGTCTTCCCGGGCCGTCGACGGCTCCGAAGGTCCGCCTCTCGCACGCAACGGCCGCCGGCCGCCGAACACGGCTGCCACCGGCACTGAACGGCTCCGGAATTTCCCGCGAACGACGAAGTCCCGGGCACCCGAAGAAGTTGACGGAAATCATTCACGACCACGGAGGTTCCTCGTGACCAGTGACGCGATCGCGACCAGTCCGGCCATGGCGGGGGCCGCCCTGCTGGAGGGCACGGGCGCGCTCTGGCGGGCCCTTCCCGCACGGCAGCAGCCGGACTGGGAGGACCTCGACCTCCTGGCCGAGGTCACCTTCGACCTCGCCGACCGGCCGGGACTGGTCGGCGCCGGCGAGGTGGCCGAACTGCGGGGCCTGCTGGCCGAGGTGGCGGCGGGCCGCTGCCATGTCGTGCAGGCCGGCGACTGCGCCGAGGACCCGGCCGAGTGCGCGCCCGGCCACGTCACCCGCAAGGTGGCGCTGCTGGAGGCGCTCGCCGGGGTGATGTCGATGAACACCCTGCTGCCCACGCTCCGGGTCGGCCGGATGGCGGGCCAGTTCGCCAAGCCGCGCTCGCGCCCCACCGAGGTGGTGGACGGCGTGGAACTGCCCGTGTACCGGGGGCACATGGTCAACAGCCCCGAGCCGGACGCGGCGCTGCGCCGCCCGGACCCGCGCCGCCTGCTCTCGGGCTACGAGGCGGCCGGGCGGGCCATGGCGACACTGCGGGGCCGGGCGGCCGAGCGGCCCGCGGCCTTCGCCACCCCGGTGTGGACCAGCCACGAGGCGCTGCTGCTGGACTACGAGGCACCGCTGATCCGCACGGACGAGTCGGGCCGCCGCTACCTCGCCTCGACGCACTGGCCCTGGATCGGCTACCGCACCAACCAGCTGGACGGCGCCCATGTGGCCCTGCTGGCGTCGGTGGCCAACCCGGTGGCCACCAAGGTCGGTCCGGGCATGAGGCCCGACGAGCTGCTGGCACTGTGCGAGCGGCTCGACCCGGCCCGTGAGCCCGGCCGGCTCACCCTGATCGCCCGTATGGGCGCGGACGCCGTCACCGAGGACCTGCCCGCCCTGGCCGCGGCCGTGCGCGCCGCAGGGCACCCGGTGATCTGGCTGTCGGACCCGATGCACGGCAACACGGTCAGCGGGCCGGGCGGCCGCAAGACCAGGCTGGTGGAGAGCGTGGTCCGTGAGGTGCGGGGCTTCCAGCAGGTGATCGGCGAGGCGGGGGCCGTCGTGGGCGGGCTGCACCTGGAGACCACGCCGGACGACGTCTCCGAGTGCGTGCACGACGAGCGGTCCATGGGGAGCCTCGGCGAGCGGTACACGACGTTCTGCGACCCGCGGCTGAACCCGGCGCAGGCGCTGGAGGTCGCCGCCGCCTGGCAGGGCCGTACGTCCTGGCGGTGACGTTCCGGTTCCGGGCGGACCTCGCGGGCGGACCGGTGGGCGGACCCGGCGGGTCCGCCCACCGGTCCGCCCTTCGGCAACAGCCGTCGGGTCCGCCCGACGGAGACAGCCATCGGGTCCGCCCGACGGAAACGGACATGGAAACGGCCTGCGGCCTCGTGAGTGATCACGAAGCCGCAGGCCGTTCCGCCGCGAGGGGTCAGTCCTCGAGGGTCACGTCGAACAGGTCCAGCTGGAGCAGGGGGGTGACGGTCACGTTCCCGGTCCGGGTGGACCAGCCCGACTCCACCTTCTGGTACCAGAGCGGGATGGCCGGCATGTCCTGGATGATCCGCTTCTCGGCCTCGCGGTAGAG
This sequence comes from Streptomyces sp. NPDC005017, assembly GCF_042873115.1. Taxonomy (NCBI): domain Bacteria; kingdom Bacillati; phylum Actinomycetota; class Actinomycetes; order Kitasatosporales; family Streptomycetaceae; genus Streptomyces; species Streptomyces sp. NPDC005017. The sequence continues at coordinate 493,069 of NZ_JBIALD010000002.1, forward strand.
CTCCCAGCCCTCCTGCTCGGAGGCCGCCGCGTCGGCCCTGGCCAGCAGGGCGTCCACCTCCGGGTTGGAGTAGCCGGAGCCGTTGACGGCGGCTCCGGTGCGGAAGATCGGGTTGAGGAAGTTCTCGATCGACGGGTAGTCCGCGACCCAGCCGGAGCGGAAGACGGTCGTCATCCTCTCCTCGTTGATCAGCTTGCGGAACTCTCCGAAGGTGGGGACCGGCGCGTAGCGGGCCTCCACACCGAGGGCCGCCGTGATCGTGCGGCAGGCCGCGTCGATCCACACCTGGTTGGCGGAGTCGTCGTTGGAGGTCAGCTCGATCGGGCCCTCGAAGCCGGTCGTCTCGAACAGGGCCCGGGCCTTCTCCGGCTGGTAGGTGCACAGGTCGCCGCTGGCGTCGCCGCCGTAGCCGGGCACGATCGGCGGGACCAGGCCGTCCGGCAGCATCTTGTCGCCGTCGAAGGCGGTGTCGATGACGTACTGCCGGTCGATGGCCATCGAGATCGCCTGGCGCAGCCGCGGGTCGCCGAAGCGCGGGTCGTAGAGCGGGAAGGAGATCGACTGCACGCCCATGTACGGCTTGGAGACGCAGCGTCCGGCCAGTTCCTGCTTGTAGCGGCCGCCGTCGAGCGCGTCCGCCGGGACGAAGTCGAGGTAGTCGAGCTTGTTCGCCACGACGTCGGCGTAGGCGTCCTCCAGCATCCGGTAGAAGCGGAACTCCACGCCCTCGACACGCGGCTTGCGGACGCCGGCGTAGGCGTCGTAGCGCAGCAGCACGATGTGCTCGCCGGGGGTGTGCGACTCGAAGCGGAAGGGGCCGTTGCCGACGGGGTGCGCCTCGAAGGCCGCGCGGTCGGCGAAGAAGGCGGCCGGCAGCGGGAAGAAGGCGGCGTAGCCGAGCTGGGTGACGAAGGCGGAGAAGGGCGCCGACAGGGTCACCTCGAAGGTGCTGTCGTCGATCACCTTCAGGCCGGACAGCGTCTCGGCGGCGCCGCTCTGGGTGGCTTCGTAGCCCTGGATGTGGGAGAGGTATTCGGCGCCCTGGAGTTTGTTCGGGCCGTAGGTGGTGTAGTTCCAGGCGTCGACGAAACTCGCCGCGGTGACCGGGGTGTTGTCGTGGAAGGTCCATCCCGGATTCAGGGTGATCCGGTAGACGCGGGAGTCCGCCGATTCGATGGACTTCGCGACCGCGTTGCGCGGTTCGGCCGTGTTCGGGTCGTACTCGACCAGGCCGGTGAAGAGGGCGTTGACGATTTTCACGCTGTCGCGTTCGGTCGCGTCGCCGGGCACCAGCGGGTTCTCGGGTTCGGTGCCGTTCCAGCTGATGATGTTCATGCGTGTGAATCCCTTGGGTCAAGGTGCTGAAAAGGGTTTCGGGCGCGCCGGACCGGGCCGACCGCGAGCATCGCGGCCGGCTCCGGTGAGCGGTGTGGCAGCTCTCGCGTTCGACCGGGAGCAGGGCCATGTCCTTCGACCGGGCACGGTGCCTGCCGCTGAATTCCCGGCGCGTTTCCCGCGGACCGGTCCCGTGTCGGACGGGACCGGTCCGGCCGCGTGACGGTAATTACGCCCCGGGCAGCCGCACTGACGTTCCGTCATGCAACTCTCAGGGCGCGGAAATCAGCGTCTCCGGATACTTCAGGCCGCCCGAAGACCGGTCTTGAGCGCCGTGGCTATCTCCACTGCGCGGCGGGCCTGGAACTCGATGGCACCGAGGTTCTCCTCACCGGGAGGGGTGGTGCCGCCGTGCGAGACATGGCTCGTGCCGTAGGGGTTGCCGTTGCCGGTCGCGAACTGTACGGGGTCGGCGTAACCGGGGGGAACGATGATCGCGCCCCAGTGGTAGAAGGTGTTGTTGAGGGCCAGCAGCGTGCTCTCCTGGCCGCCGTGCGAGGTGGAGGTCGACGTGAACGAGGAGACGACCTTGTTCACCAGCCGCCCCTTCCGCCAGAGTTCGCCGGTGCTGTCGATGAACGCCTTGAGCTGAGCGGCGGGCAGGCCGAATCGGGTGGGCGTGCCGAACAGGATGACGTCCGCCCAGTCCAGGTCCTCGACCCGCGCCACGGCGGCACCGTCGACGGCGAGTTGCTCCTCCCCCTCCGGACCTGTGGCGGCCGTGGCCTTGGCGGCCGTCTCGGGGACTCTGCGCAGCCGTACCTCGGCGCCGGCCTTCTCCGCCGCCGCGGCGGCCGACTCCGCCAGCGTGTGCACATGTCCGGTGGACGAGTAGTAGATGACGGCGACGTTGGTCACGGTCGCAACTCCAATTCGCGAGGGGCCGGCATACGGACGGGACCTGTGGGCGGGCCTCGGCGAAACCGCCGGACGGGCCGCCCGTAAATCGACTCTCGCGGGCGGTCGCGGCCCCCGCAAACAGCCCGTCGCGATTTCATCACCTTGCGCGTCCGCGGAACCCCGGGAAGTCCGCGGAAGGGCGAAAGAACGGCCTGTCGCGCGATTCACCGCGGAACTGTGTCAACTCGGCGCCCCGTACCGAAGACCGGCGATCTAAGCTGTTCCGATATCCGGAGTCCACCCCCCACCAGACGCAGAAGGAGCGTCCTTCACCCATGCATGCAGACCAGACACCCACGGGCCGCACATCGCCCGGGGGCCGCGGGGGCAACCGTGCGGCGGTCCTCGGATCGCCGCTCGGCCGTTCCCTGTCGCCCACGCTGCATCGTGCCGCGTACGCGGCCATGGGGCTGGACTGGTCGTTCGAGGCCGTCGAGGTCGACAGGGCGGCCCTGCCCGCCGTGTGGGACTCGCTGGGCGAGGACTGGGCCGGGCTCTGCCTGGCCGTCCCCCTGAAGCGGGCCGTGCTGCCGCTGCTCGACGAGGTCTCGGACCTGGCCATGGACGTCGGCGGGGCCGACACGGTGGTGTTCCGGCAGGGGCGCAGCTTCGGCGACCACGCGGGCGCGCACGGCATCACCGCCGCGCTGCGCCAGGCGGGTCTGGAGGCGCCGGATTCCGCCGTGGTGCTGGGCGGCGGGGCGGCGGCCTGTTCCGCGCTGGCCGCGCTGCGGGAGGTCGGGGTCCGGGAGCCGGTCGTGGTGGTCCAGGAGCGCACGGGCGCGACGGAGGTCGAGGCGGCGGCCGGCCGGCTCGGGGTCTCGGTGGACCTGCACCACGTCAACGAGTTGCAGCGGTTGCTCCGGGGCGTCGCGGTGGTGGTCTCCACCCTGCCCGAGGAGGCCGCCGACACCCTCGCCCCGGCCGTCGCCCACTCCGGCGCCGCCGTCCTGGACGCGGTGTACTCGGCCTGGCCGACCCGGCTCGCCAAGGCGGCGGGCTTCAACGGCAGCACGGTGGTCGACGGTCTGTCCCTGCTGCTGCACCGGACCGTACGGCAGATCGAGCTGCTGACCGGCCGGACCGACGTGCCGGTGGCCGCGCTGGGCCGGGCCGCCCGAGCCGAACTGGAGCGACGGGCCGCGCGCGGGACCGAGCCGGCGGGAGCGGGCGGCACGCTCCGCTGAGGCCGGTCCGGAAGCCGTACCGACGCCGGCACCGAAGCGGGTAGTGAAGCCGGCCCCGGGCCGTTGCTGAAGCCGGCCGGTACAGAGGCCGACGCCCAGGCCGGTACTGAAGCCGAGGCAGAGACCGGCACTCAAGCCGTTGCCCAAGCCGGTACACAGGCCCGGCAACCAGGCCGTACCCGGTCCGGCAGCCGTCCGGAGCCCGACGGCGTCGCGGGGTCCCGCACGCACTCCCCTTGTTCTCGGGGGCGTGCGGGGACCCCGGCCGCGTCGCCGTGACCCGCCTCGCCGTCCGGACCCCGTGCTCCGAACAGCGGTCCGCGGTGCCTACGCGGACAGTTCCTCCAGGGCGTCGAACTGCCGGCGGCGGGCCGAGGACAGCACCATGATCGCGTGGGCCACCGAGCAGAGCGTCACGTGCCGGTGCCAGCCCGCGTACGAGCGCCCCTCGAAGTCACGCATCCCCACCCGGGTGCTGACCTCCTGGAAGTCCTTGCTCACCCGCCGGGTCAGCCGTCCCAGTCGCAGCAGGGCGGCGGGCGGCACGTCCAGCAGATTGGACAGCCAGACCTCCCCCGGCCGGCCCTTCTGCATCGGCCAGCCGCCGACGAGGGTCAGGGCGCGGTCGGAGAGCGGAGGCATGCCGGGCCTGCGGACGGCGGGCACGGTCACCCGGGTGCCGCTCACCAGGAGGGACCGGCTGATCGAGTACTCCGGGTCCACCCAGACGACGGGCTTGGACAGCTTCTTGCCGCGCTCGACCAACTGCTGCGCCTGGAAGAGCCGTTCCCCCGCACCGGGCTGGACCGGGTCGAAGCCGACCACCCGCGTCGATCCGTCGACCCGCATGACGAACGGAATACGCCGCCGGGTGAACTGCTCTATCAGGGCGTGCGAGTTGAGGGTACGGCCGTCCAGGACGACCGGGCGGCGACGCAACCCCCATGCCGCGTCCGCGAGTTCGGCGACGGTGTGCACGACGCCCGCCTCGACGCTCATCGCGGCGACGTCGTCCGGGATCCTGGCCCGCCGGCGCCGGTCCTCGTCCTCCAGCCACTCGGCCGGCAGGTTCAGGCCCCAGTTGACGGGAGCGCTCAACTGTTCGTTGGCCAGGGAGACGCCAAAGGCCTGCTGGCTGTTGACGACCCGTCCGAGGTCGAAGCGGAACGACTCGGCGACCCCGACGGAGTGCTCTCCGGCCTTCGGGATGGCCATGGAGTCGATCACCCAGGCCTGCGGCAGCAGCACCCTGTCCAGATGCCGGGCGAGCGCCTGCCGGACGGGGTGCCAGCTCCACGAGGAGTTGCTGATGAAGTGATGCAGGCTCTGCTCGGCGGCACCGTGATCGGCCACGGCGGCCAGGGCGCGCATCGACTTGCGGCCCGGCACGGTCAGCAGCCCGGAGACGTACCACTCACCCCTGGTCCGCTGGTCGCGCCTCTTGAGCGAGGCCAGCATCCGCCCGCAGAACTCGGTGACGAAGTCGTCCGCGACGTCGCCCCATGCCTGCGCCAGGGCTTCCCTCTCCACGCCTTCCACGACTCCCCTCCCTCTCCCCGGTCGCCTTCTCAGGCGACCTCCTGTTGGTGGCGGCACGGCCGGGGGCCGTACGCGGAACGTCGACCGGAACGACCATACCGTACCGGGCAGTTGGTTTTGTAGACTTCGTTCGTCAGGTAGTCGCACTCTTCGAGGCCCACCCGACAGACAATAAAATACCGCTTGGTTGGTTTGCTAGAGTGTCTTTCGACGATCTCGCTCGGGACTCGGTCCAGCGACCTCCGAAGCGGGCTCCAGTCGCACCCGGGTGGTTCTCGACCGCGACCGACCCGGGATCGCCGTGATGAGGGGGTAGCCATGCCACGCCAGGAACGAGCCGAACGCACCCGTGAGCTGGTCGTCCGGGCGGCAGCCGTGTGCTTCGACACGACCGGCTTCGCCGCGACCAGCCTGAGCGAGATCGTGGAGATGGCCGAGGTCTCGAAGGGGGCCCTCTACTTCCACTTCAGCTCGAAGGAGAAGCTGGCCGAGGCGGTCGTCGCCCGACTGGGCACGGACTGGCGGGAGATACTGCGCGCCGCCAGGACCCCCGAGGGGCCGCCCCTCCAGACGCTGATCGACATGACCCACGACCTGGCCCGCCGCATGCGCCACGACGTCGTCCTCCGCGCCGGACTGCGGCTCTGCGACGACCGCCGGCGCACGGGCGAGCCCGGGCCGGTCGGTCCGTACCCCGCGTGGCGGCGCACGGTCGGCCTCGCGCTCGCCAGGTCCCGCCGCCGGGGCGAACTGCTGCCCGGCCTGGACCTGGCCCAGGCCGCCCAGATGCTCACCGCCACCACGGCGGGCATCGAGCTCCTCTCCCGCCAGGACGGCGGCTGGCTGCGGCCGCGGGTGATCACCGGCGCCTGGGACGCCCTGCTCCCGGCCCTGGTCCCCACGGACCGCCTCCACGACCTCCACCCCGCGGGAACACCCACCCCCACGCCGCCCGCCCAGCCCCCGGAGCGGCCGACAGGAAGATCACCAATGAAACCCGACCTTCCGGTACGACAACTTTCACACAGCAACCATCAGCCACAGTGAGGGTTGATCACAAGAAACCGCCCGCCTTGTTTTGAAAACCGACGATGCGAGATCCCAAACTCCGCATCCCAAGGTCGAACCGGACCTTCCGCCTCACAAACGGAGGTTGCCGCGGGAAAGCCACGGCACCTGATGGCCGAGGGGTGCGGGCCCGTCGGTGTGGCGTCCGCCCGGGGCGGAGCCTCCGAGGCTGTTCGGTACGGCGAGAACCGGCCGCGGGCGGCCCGCGAACCCGGGAGAGGAGGTCCCACGAAAGCCGCGGCCGTGTCCGCCGATCGCCTGGACGCTGTCAGGGTCCCGGAGTGGTGGCCCCCCCCCCCCCCCCCCCCCCCCGGGGGGGGGGCACCCCCCGCGCGCCCCCCCCCGGGATGCCCGGTAGGGGCCGTTAGATCCACGCGGGGCCCCCCGCGGCCACCACGGCCAACCCC